>CAMCVY010000063.1 GCA_945881995.1 Bifidobacterium breve
CGCTTGGGACCGAGGTAAAACCGGTGGTCTCCACTACAGCCTCCTTGAAAGCACCCGGATTGGACGCCTGTCTGAAGGCTCTATCGGCGCTTTCAGGCCTTTCCTTAAGCGCTGATCTAGACCACTACGCGCAGGATCTCGTCAATCGAGGTCGTTCCATTGAGAACCTTGGTCATCCCGTCATTGCGCAGGGTCACCATGCCCGATCGCAGGGCAGCAGCGGTAATTTCCGTAGCTGGGGCGTGCTCAACAGCCAAACGCTCAATTTCCTCGTTAACCATCATGACCTCGTGCAACGCCATTCGGCCTTTGTAGCCGGTGCTTGAGCACGACGGGCACCCCACGGGGCGGTACAGGGTAGGAATCCCGGCCGACAAGTCCCAGTTGACCTTGGCAGCCGTCAAGGTCTCCTCCGTTGGCGTGTAGGCCTCCTTGCACTTCATACACAAGCGGCGAGCCAAGCGTTGGGCCAAGACCGCATCGACGGCCGAACCCACCAGGAAGGGCTCAATGCCGATCTCGGTCAAACGTGTGATGGCTGACGGCGCATTGTTGGTGTGCAGGGTGGACAGCACGAGGTGGCCGGTCAACGCCGCTTCAACAGCAATCTGTGCGGTTTCATGGTCGCGAATCTCACCGATCAGGACGATGTCAGGGTCGGATCGAAGAATCGATCGCAACGACGATGCGAAGGTCAGACCGGCCTTGACATTGGTTTGTACTTGGCTAATTCCTGGCAAGCGGTACTCAACTGGGTCTTCGACCGTGATGATGTTAACTTCGGGACGGTTCAAGATATTCAGCGTCGCGTACAGCGTTGTTGACTTACCCGATCCAGTAGGACCCGTAACCAAAATCATGCCGTAGGGCTTGCCAAAGCTTTCGCTGTAACGTTCGTAGTTGTTCTGCGTGAAGCCCAGCTCAGACAAGTCCAGGCGAGCCGTGGAGTTGTCCAAAATTCGCATGACGACTTTTTCGCCCCACACAGTGGGCAAAGTCGCGACACGAAGGTCAATCTTCTTGCCGTGAGCCGAGACCGAAAGGCGTCCATCCTGCGGGATTCGACGCTCAGCGATATTGATGTCAGCCATGATTTTCAGGCGTGAAATCACACCAGATTGGATCGATTTGGGCGAACGCATGACCTCGTGCAGCACACCGTCAATGCGGTAGCGCACGCGCAGATCCTGCTCAGTGGGTTCAAGGTGAATGTCAGAAGCGCGGTCTTGGATTGCCTGGGTAATCAGCAAGTTCACGAACTTGACGATGGGTGCGTCTTCGACGACTTCCTTCAGCCCAGCGAGGTCATCACCTGTGGCTTCATCAGCATCTTCAAGAGCGGTGGTGAGGTCGTCAAGGTCAGAGTCAGCGCGGTAGTAGCGGTCAATCGCGGACACAACATCGGCGCGGGTTGCCACAGCTGGCAACACTTCGTAACCACTGATCGTGCGAATATCGTCCGCGGCAAACACGTTGGCCGGGTCAGCCATCGCAACCACGATGCGGCCGTCTTCAAAGCCAATGGGAATGGCCATGTGCTGACGGCACACTGAACCAGGAATACGAGCAAGGGCAGAACCATCAACAGGAAAATCGCTGAGGTCAATAAAGCGCAATCCGATTTGCTGGGCCAAGGCTGCAACCAGTTGCGTCTCACTCAAGATTCCTTGATCAACCAACACGCGACCAAGACTGCGGCCCAACGTTTGATGCTGATCAACGGCAACACCGAGCTGATCGGTCGTGATCAGCCCGTCCTCGAGCAGGATGTCGCCGAGTTGCTTCACCGCGGGCCTCCTTGTTCGCACCGCCCGGAATCTTGGCGGTGGTTCTGCCTGAGTTATCGGCACCCGGCGAAAAAACTGAACTCTCAGGCACAAATACGCCCAAAACTTGTTCAGAAACGGGGCAAAACGGACTATCTGGGGTTTAGGGCTGCCCACAGGACGGCGATCGGGACCGTAGCTCCGGTCATCAACTCGACCTGGCCGAGCGCCTGATGGACCAGCAAATCCAGCCCCGACAGCACCTCGCCAGCCCAGTTCGAGGCCAAGGGTGTGGGCCAGGGGTGATAGATCGCATCAAAAAGGAATCCGGCTTCCTGGGGCGGGGCCAGCTGAGCGGCTACCTCCGCCGGTGCAGTGTTCATCACCACTGGTCGATCCAGAACGGCACTCCCCTGACTCCAAGGCACGATCTCGACCGCCAACCCTAAGAGCGCACCTAGATCTTGCATGCGCTGCGACGACTCGCCTTCTCGAGCCACCACGGCACATTCTCGACTTCCTAATTCATGCAGCGCCACCATGGCCGAACGCGCAGTCGCCCCTGAGCCAAGAATCGTTGCGCTGTCGATGGAGACCACGTGGCGTTCGTGTAAAGCAGCGATGATTCCGCTCACATCCGTGTTATGACCTGATTTCGCGCCATGGTTAAAGACGACAGTGTTGGCGGCTTGGGTGAGTTCAACAACTGGCGTGCGGGAATCGAGAACTGGCAACACGGCTTCTTTCAACGGCATGGTCAACGACAGTCCGGCCCATTCTCGGCCACACGCGCTGACAAAATCCCCGACACCATCAGCTGTGACGTCAATGGCCTCGTAGGTCCAAGACAAACCTAATTCCTCGTATGCAGCACGATGCAGAGCAGGCGAAAGCGAGTGCTCGATGGGGTGCCCCAGGACCGCTGCCTTGCGCACCGACTCTGCCTGACTCACGGAAGCGTCCTCTTGTACTCGGCTTTGAACTTTAGGAATTCAGCGTAGGAGTCGGTGAACTTGGTAATGCCTTTGTCTGGGTCTGTCGTGACGAAATAGATCCAGGGACCGGCCACAGGAGCCACCGCAGCCTCTAGCGCTTGCTCCGACGGGGAGTTGATGGGTGTTGGTGGCAAGCCATCGTTGCGATAGGTGTTGTACGGGGAATCGTTTTGTAGATCCTTCAATGTCAACAGACCAGATGCCCCACCCAACGAGTAGACAACAGTGGAATCAAACTGCAACCGCATTCCTTGTGAGACACGATTCAGGATCACTCGCGTGACCTTTGGATAATCAGAGGGAGCGACCTCGGCCTGAACCAAACTCGCGATAGTCACCGCATCGTAGGGGCGAATGCCTGCTGCCTCTGCTTTTCGTTCGAATTCAATGTTGGCGGCCACTTGATTGAACTTGTCCACCATGGCGCCCAGCAACGTTGTCGCGGTATCTGTGGGTTCAACATCGTAGGTAGCCGGAAAGAGGAAGCCCTCGACGCGGTTCCTGGCATAGGCCGGCAGCCCTAGGGCTTGAGGATTGGCCAACACCTGTTCCACGTCTGACTGGGAAATCTTGGTCTTCGTCACGATCTGTTGCGTAATCTCGCGAATTGATGCCCCCTCGCGGACAATGACACGAGCAGTGTTGCGAGCCGATGGGTTCAACAAGCGCTTCACCGCCTCGGCAGCGCTCATTTTTAGTGGCATGGAATACGAACCAGGCCCAATACTTCGCGAATCGGGGTTGTCCTTAGCCGCGGCGACAAAGGCTCGCTGGCTAGCCACCACATCAGCCTGTTCCAGGATCGTTCCGATCCGTTTGGCGCTAGCCCCCGAAGGAATCGTGACGTCAACCTGTCCGGTACCGCTGCCCTGGTAATCCTTGGGTGGCCCAAAAACAGACCACACGCCCCAGACCACGCCGATCAGGAGTACGCCGACGACAACGAGAGCGACCACCAATGCGGGTCGCGCTTTCTTGCTCGGTGGTGCATCAACGGGCAGGTCTGGCTGAAGGATCACAGCTCAAGCCTCACACATTCACCTGGTGCTTGACCGGAGGCTCGCTCCATATCAAGAGCGGACTGCAAAATCACCACGGCAGCTTGTTGGTCGATAACTGATCGAGACTGCTTCGCATTGCGGCCGGCTTGCTGCAGCGACTTGGTTGCCTGTGTCGTCGACAGTCGCTCGTCCACCAGTCGCACTTCAAGCTCGGTTGCCTGCGCCAGTGAGTGTGCAAAAGCAATGGCCAAATCGGCGGCCGGTCCGTTCGCACCCGACAAAGACTTTGGTAGACCAACCACGAACTCCATGGCATCTAACTCTTTGGCGAGCTCGATTAAACGTGCGATGTCGCCATCGCCGAAAGGAACCGTTTCAACAGGAGTTGCCAGCAACCCGTCCCGATCCGATAACGCCACGCCAATGCGCACCGACCCCACATCAATGCCGATTCGAGCGCCTGGTCGCATAGCCGGTTCCGCTCTAAACAGCCGCTACGGCCGTGACGACGCTGGCCAAGGCCCCATCCAGACCTTCGACCTGGCCGCTACCGCCTTGGGCCACATCAGTTTTGCCGCCACCGCGCCCCGCCATGGGCTCAAGGACAGCTTGCAAGATGGTGGCGGCAGAAATTCCGCGCGCATTGGCCGCCGGAGTCGCAGCTGCGACGGCAGAAACCTTGTCGTCACTCACGCCCATCACGACAACGATCGCCGCCGCTCCCTGGAATGATCCGCGCGCATCCATCGCCACCTGTCGTACTTCAGCGGCCGATGTTCCATCTGGGGCACGCACCGCTAACACCGAAACACCGTTGACCTCGACTGCTTGATCGCTCAGTGACGCCGTGTCCGCCTTCAGTCGCTCAGCGCGCAACTTGGCAATATCGCGCTCGGCATCCTTCATACGATCCAAAATCGTGCCAATGCGATCCGGCAGTTCCTCCGGTCGGGCTTTGACAAGTCGAGAGACCTGCTGCAACAACAGATGCTCGCGGGCCAGGAAGGAATAGGCATCGGCTCCGACCAGTGCTTCGACGCGACGAACACCCGAGCCAATCGATGCCTCACCCAAGAGCGAGATCACGCCGACCTGACTTGAACGCGCAGCGTGGGTTCCACCACACAGTTCGCGGGCCCAGTCCCCTACCGAGACCACGCGCACCTGATCGCCATACTTTTCGCCGAACAAAGCCATCGCCCCAATGGAACGGGCGTGATCCTGAGTCATGACTTCAGCGGTGACCGCCAAGTCTGCAGCCAGCACATCGTTGACTCGGTCTTGCACATCGTTCATAACTGATTCTGGAATGGCACTGGTCGAGGCAAAGTCAAAGCGGAATCGACCCGGCGCATTTTCCGATCCAGCCTGGGTAGCACCTTCCCCCAAGATTTCGCGGAAAGCCTTGTGCACAAGGTGGGTGGCGGTGTGTGCCCGCGAGATCGCTCGGCGGCGCTCAATGTCAACCGAACCAGCGGCGGCCATGCCTGCTTCCACCGCACCAGTGAGGATTTCGCCACGATGAACAACCAATCCAGGAAGTGGAGTTTGCACATCATCGATGCGCACCGTGGTGCCATCTGCCAGTGTGATGATGCCAGCATCAGCCAGTTGCCCTCCGGACTCAGCGTAAAACGGCGTGCTGTCCAAGATCAGGTCAACGAGTTGCCCCTGTGAAGCCGATTGCACTGCTTCTCCATCGACCAACAGGCCGCGCACAGTGCTGTCAGTAACAACTTCGTCGTAGCCGGTGAAGAGCACCGGTCCGCCAGCGTCGAGCAATGTGCGGTAACGGGAAACATCGGCGTGACCGGTCTTCTTACTACGAGCATCCGCCTTGGCACGTTCGCGTTGGCCGCTCATCAGAGAACGGAAACCAGCCTCATCCACGCTCAAGCCTTGTTCAGCGGCCATTTCGAGGGTCAAGTCAAAAGGGAAGCCATAAGTGTCGTGCAGCGCAAAGACTTCGTCGCCGGCCAATCGGCTTTCACCACTGGCTTTGGCCTGCTTAACAGCGGTATCAAGAATCGTGGTTCCGGTCCGCAATGTTTGTGCAAAAGCATCTTCTTCGGCTTGAGCAACCGAGAGGATTCGCTCGGCCCCATCACGTAGTTCGGGGTATTGCGAACTCATCACATCAATGGTGCGCGTGACGAGCTCGGACATCGTCTGATCGTTGGCACCTAGCAGGCGCATGGAACGCACCACCCGACGCATGATGCGTCGCAGCACGTACCCACGGCCCTCGTTACCGGGCAAGATGCCATCACCGATCAACATCACCGTGGTGCGGGCGTGGTCACCGACCACGCGAAGCCGAACATCCGCCTCTTCGTTGGTTCCATACTTCAGACCAGCTAGTTCGCTGGCTCGCTGAATAATCGCACCCGTGGTGTCGATCTCATAGATATTTTCCACGCCTTGTAGCAAGGCGGCCATGCGCTCAAGGCCTAAACCGGTGTCAATGCTCTTGGCGGGCAAATCGCCCACGATCGGGAAGTCGTCTTTGCCTTGTCCTTCGCCGCGCTGGAACTGCATAAAGACCAAGTTCCACACTTCGAGGTAGCGGTCCTCGTCAACGACGGGGCCGCCTTCTTTGCCATATTGCGGACCGCGGTCGTAATAAATCTCTGAGCACGGACCACAAGGGCCTGGAACACCCATGGACCAGAAGTTGTCGGCCATACCTCGACGCTGGATGCGATCACGGGGAATGCCGACCACGTTGTGCCACAAATCAGCGGCTTCATCGTCATCGTCGTAAACCGTGACCCATAGTTTGCTTTCGGGTAACCCATATCCCCCATCAGCAACCGAGCTGGTGAGCAATTCCCAGGCCATCGGAATAGCGCCATCTTTGAAGTAATCGCCAAAGGAAAAGTTTCCACACATTTGAAAGAAGGAAGCGTGACGCGTGGTCCGGCCGACTTCTTCAATATCGAGAGTGCGCACGACTTTTTGAACGCTGGCGGCGCGCGGCCAAGGCGGCGCGAGTTCACCCAAGAAATAGGGCTTAAACGGGACCATGCCGGCGTTGACCAATAACAGAGTGGGGTCATCAGCAATCAAGGAGGCAGAAGGAACCACGGTGTGTTGACGCTGTTCAAAAAAGGCCAACCAGCGACGCGCGATCTCGGCGGAGTCCATCGGTACGGACGCACCCTTTCCCACTCAGGTCCAAACATGCGCCCAGTTAGGCGTTGCTAGAGCCTACCGGCTCATTCAGGGCTGTTTGGGCGGGCGCGGCGCGGAATCGAGAATCTGACGAATTCGGGCAAGCCTCTCTGCAATCGCACCTTCGGCGCCAATGGCTCCCGGCTCGTAATAGCGCGTTGCCAGCAGCGCATCGGGCAGATACTGCTGCGCTGCGATTCGCTCGGGCAGGTTATGCGGATAGATGTAGTCGGCAGCGCCAGGAATTGCGGGGCCGTGATTGTCGCGCAAGTGCGGTGGGACCGGACCACCCTTCCCAGCTTGCACATCAGCAAGCGCTCGATCAATAGCAACAATGGCTGCGTTGGACTTCGGAGCAGTCGCTAGTGCGATGACGGCTTCAGATAGCGGGATGCGACCTTCTGGCATCCCGATGAAAGCCACCGCCTCAGCGGCCGCAACCGCGATGACTAATGCTTGTGGTTCCGCCATGCCAATGTCTTCAGCGGCAGAAATCACCAGTCGTCGAGCAATAAAGCGGGGGTCTTCACCCGCATCGACCATGCGCGCGAGGTAATGCAAAGCAGCATCAACATCTGAACCTCGGATGGACTTAATGAAGGCACTGATGACGTCGTAATGCTGGTCGCCAGCTCGGTCGTAGTGCGCCAGGGCACGATCAACAGCCCGTTCCACATCAGCATGCTCAATGACTGCGGAACCGCGATCCTGTGCCGCTCCTGCAGAAGCCTCCAGTGCAGTAAGCGCTCGACGCGCATCACCCGAGGCCAACCGCACCAACTGACTCAAGGCTTCATCGTCCACCGTCAGTGCATTGCGCAGACCGCGCTCATCCACGAGGGCGTCCTGGAGTACCTGCGACACCACGTCGTCGGTGAGGGGCTCGAGCGTGACCACTAAAGAGCGCGACAGTAAGGGGGTGACCACCGAAAAGGCTGGATTCTCTGTCGTGGCGGCAATCAGCGTGACCCATCGGTTTTCCACCGCGGGCAACAACGCATCTTGTTGCGTTTTGGAAAACCGGTGCACCTCATCAACAAACAACACGGTTTCCGAGCCATCAGCCCCCAGGTAATGCCGAGCCGAATCAATGGCAGCCCGAACGTCCTTAATCCCCGCCGAGACAGCAGACAGTTCAATAAAACGACGACCAGGAGCGTCGGCAACAATCGAAGCGATCGTTGTTTTGCCGCATCCAGGCGGTCCCCACAGCACTACCGAAGCTGGCGTGACGCCCTGTTCGGCAATGGGCTCTACCAACCGACGCAATGGGCTGCCTACTGCGGTGGCACGTGACTGCCCCGCCACCTCGTCCAAGGTTCGAGGGCGCATTCGCGCGGCCAAGGGCAGCCGGACACGAGCATCAGCTGCGGCGCTAAACAGGTCGTCGGAGGACATTGCCGTCACACTAGTAGGTATGAGCACGCCTGAATTGGACATCCGAAGGGTCGAGGATCCGGACTCCCTTTTGGCTTGGCCTAAGGGTCAGCCCTACCTG
>CAMCVY010000064.1 GCA_945881995.1 Bifidobacterium breve
AATCCGAATTCGGTGGGCAAGTGGCCGGCGGATGGCAGTGCGTCGCAGTCAACTCGGGCACGGCAGGTTCCCATTTGGGGTTGCTAGCCGCCGGAGTGGGACGAGGCGATGAGGTCATAGTCCCGTCGTTCACTTTTGCAGCCACGGCAAACTCTGTTGCGTTAACCGGTGCCACTCCCATTTTCGTCGATATTGAGCCCGAAACGTTTTGCCTCGATCCGGCAGCCGTGGAAGCGGCTATCACTCCTCGCACCAAAGGCGTCATGCCCGTCCACTTGTATGGCCACCCGGCGAACATGACAGCGCTCAATGCGCTGGCGCAAAAGCATGGGATTGCCATTTTTGAAGATGCAGCCCAGGCCCATGGCGCCCAATGGCAGGGGCAGTCGGTGGGAACCTTTGGCGAATTTGGCATGTTCTCGCTCTACCCCACCAAGAACATGACCTCGGGCGAAGGTGGCATGGTTTCCTGCCACGATGCCGATTTTGCTCGCCGAGTTCAGTTGCTGAGAAACCAAGGTATGGAGCGTCGTTACGAGAATGAAGTCGTGGGGTTCAATGCTCGCATGACCGACGTTCATGCAGCTATCGGTCGAGTTCAATTGACAAAATTGGCGGGCTGGACTCAGCAGCGTCAAGCGAATGCAAAATTCTTTGATGACAACTTAGAGGGTGTCGTCATTCCTGTTGTTGTACCAGGCGCCGTTCACGTCTATCACCAGTACACGATTCGGGTCGTGGATCAGGATCGAGATGCATTCGCGGCTCGCTTGCTAGAGCTCGGGGTGGGAACGGGTGTTTATTACCCCATTCCTAATCATCGCTTGCCCTCGTTCAATCTGACGTTAGATCTTCCGCAGACTGAGTCCGCAGCCAAGGAAGTGTTGTCTTTGCCTGTTCATCCGTCGCTCTCCAGTGCTGATCTGGAAAAGATCGTGACGGCCATCAATTCGTTGACGAAGGCTGGTGTGTGATGACGTTGCGCGCAGGGCTTATTGGCCTAGGCATGATGGGTCGGCACCACGCCCGAGTGTTGTCCAGTCTTGATGGTGTCGAGCTCGTTGCTGTTGCCGACATGGGGGGAGACCCGCATGGGGTGGCCGGTGGCCGCCCGGTACTTGACGATATTGACGCTCTCGTTGCCAGCGGCATTGATTACTGTGTTGTGGCGGTTCCGACGGCATTGCACGAAACCGTTGCTCTCACCTTGGCCGCTGCCGGAGTCCATGCGCTGATTGAAAAGCCGCTGTCGTTTGACACGGCTAGCGCTGAGCGAATCGTCGCTGCATTTGAAGCAGCCGGATTAGTCGGCGCGGTCGGACATATTGAACGGTATAACCCCGCGCTTCAAGAAGCGCGACGCCGCTTGGAAGCTGGCGATCTGGGTGATATCTATCAGATCGCAACACGACGACAGGGACCGTTTCCGGCCCGCATTGCGGACGTGGGTGTCGTTAAGGACCTAGCCACACATGACATCGACCTCACCGCGTGGGTGTCGGGAAGTGTATTCCGTACGGTGGCCGCACAGGTGGCCCACCGCTCCGGTCGAGAGCATGAGGATTTGGTAGCAGTGACTGGTTTGTTGGAAAACGGAACAGTCACTAGTCACCTAGTGAACTGGCTCTCACCACTCAAAGAGCGCGTCACCGTCATTACGGGTGAGCGCGGAGCGTTGGTCGCCGATACGTTGACCGCCGACTTGACCTACTTTGAAAATGGAACCATCGTCACAACCTGGGGTGAAATCGCCCAGTTCCGCGGGGTGAGCGAAGGCAATGTCACGCGGTTCGCGATTGCGAAGCCTGAGCCCTTGCTCAGCGAGCATCAGGCATTCCGCGATGCGATTTTGGGCAAGCCGTCGGACATCGTGACGCTAGCTCAAGGTCTTTCAACCGTGCGTGTTGCTGAGGCAGTCTTGGAATCTGCCAAGACCAACCAAACAATTACTCTTTAGTTCCTCAACCCTGCTGGGTTGACGAGGTGACTAAGCGCGTAATTTCGCGCATTCCAAGGATGGCCACTGCATGGCCAGCTCGCTGCGAGCAGTTCTTCGCTGCGTAAGCCGCATAGCGATCCAAGGCGACAAATACATCGGTCGTCGCAATCCATTCGTCCAGAGTGGGGTCCATGCGGATCAGCAAGTCAGCGCGTTGCGGAAGTTTGAGCGCCTTCATGACGAGTGAGCTGAAGGGGGCAAGGAGGTTGCGCTTGATCGCTCGAGTGGCCTTTGAGCGACCTCGCTTAAAGGCTTGCAGGGTAAGTCGTTGATGAACGAGGTCAATGGCATCAAGTGAAGAGCGCGGATCATGCAACGTGATCAATCGGACAGTGCATCCAGCGGCTAGCAACACGGGAATGTTCTTTTCCAAAGTGGTGGCAACGATCCTCTGAGCCGCGATCAGCGTCACCACAGGTTTCGCCGGAATCTCTACATCACGGTGGGGCTGGAGCAAGACTTGGTTGCCGGTTGCTTGGCTGCCGTTTGCTTGATTGGTGAATTCAGCCGGGGGTCGAGCGAGTGCCGATGCGTGGTCCACGACGCTTGACATTGACCTTTTGTACTCGAAGGAGTTGGCGTGGTCGAGAGCTTTTCGGCGACTGACCTCGTCGTAGCCTTCGGCCACCTGGGAGATTAAGGTGAAGCCGGCAGCGACGGCTTCAGGACTACTGGGTTCGGCCAGAGCCCAGGGCGGGTAGCCATCCAGTACGTCGCACGCCGCGTGGTTCGCCTCATGAACGGACAGGATAGGTAATCCGGTGGCCATGTATTCGTACACCTTGCCACTGGTTACATACTCACCGCCGATGAGAGCCAATACCAGTGCGTTCCATCGGCTGTAGACAGCGGCCACGTCCGCCTTGGCTACAGCGCCTCCGTAACTGACACCGTAACCCTCGTATTCACTGATCAGTCGAGCATGGCCGCCGGCCCCGGATGCGTAGCCGGCACCAACGTGGCCACGAAATTCAAATGTCGAGTCCCGCAGTCCCGGAACTGATTCGCGGGCAACGCGCCAACCCTCTAAGAGATTCTTCAGCGCAGGAATGGTGAGGTTGAGGGTTCCTAGATAGCCGAAGGATAATGGGGAAGGTGCTGGTATATCTGGAGTGATCTCAGCAACCGCACTTGCGTCGTAGCCATTGCGAACCACCGAGAACTTCGTGCTCGATTCAGGATAACGATCCTTGTAAAACTCCATGATGGGTTCGTTAACAAACCAGGCGGCGCTGGCATTCTTTAAGACTTCCCGCTCAATTCGATCCTGCTTGGACCCCACCTCGAAGGCAGATCCGCCATTGACGACATCAACGCTCCAGCCATCTCGGTAGTCGACGATGTAGGGAACGGCAAACTCTTTGTGCACCGCGTCCGCCACGGCCAATGTGGTGTAAGGCGCAGGTGAGACGATGAGGAGGTCAGCGGGTTTCGTTCGGTACACAGCTGAAACTGCCTCAATGAGGGGCGTCCGCCAAGCGCCAAAGATCTTTTCCGGAAAATCGCGAGTGCTTCTCTTGAGGAATTGAGCTTTCCAGCGGTCAGGATTCCGGGCGTGTAATGGTGTCCACCGCCCGATGATGGGTTCGAAGTCTTCACGGCGAAGATTCACCGGTGCACGCTCAATCGCAGGATTTAACCCAACCAGCAGGCTCTGATCAGTCCCATTGTCAATTTCCCAGGATGAGTCTGCCAGAGAAACCGCGGTGACGCCCCAACCGCTTTGGGCAAAGGCATTGGCCATCGCTTTCATTCGGTAGGCGCAACTCTTGGATGCAGGGGGGAAGCCGATGGCTAGGTAGATGAGGTGCGGCACCGCCACAGCCTATCGGAATAGGGCTCCTAATTTGGCGCTGATGACACTGTTGTCAAAGAGTTCAGCACCTTGCGTCGCCACGCGATCTGACTGTTGCGCAAAGGCTGCACTGGATGTTGCTTCAAGGATGCGCGTGACACCTTGCTGAAGGTCATCTACGACCCACTCTGGTGGGAAGATGTGACGTGGTGCGTCAAAGTTCTCAAAGAATGGCCAGTTCCGAACAACAGGGATTGCACCTGAGCACGCTCCTTCCACGATGGCCATGTGCAGGCTTTCTCGCACGCTACTGCTCACGATGACCCCGACTCGGGTGAGCAAGTTGGGGACGTCATCGGTAAAGGGAATGAATTCGATGGCGTGAGCAACATCTGCTTGCTGCGCGCGTTCCAGTGCCGACGTCAAGTAGCGCTGGGCTCCCTTTGAAGTCTGGGGGTTGGGTTCACTTCCCACGATGAGCAGACGGAAATCAGGGTCCTGCTTGAGCAGTAGAGACAACAGGTCAATGGCCCACGTCACGTCTTTGGCTGCTGCACTCCAGCCCAAAACGGCCAGAGTCTTTGCGGATCCTGCAGATTTTTGCCGATGCAGCGATGCAGCGTCGACACCCACGGGGATCACGTGGACGTTTGTCGTTGAAGAATCGAAGCCGATGAGCTGAGGAACAATCAAATCGCGGATGTGGTTAGAGACAAAGACCAGGTCATCAACATTTGACCAATCCATCAGGTGCGGAAAGATCGTGAACGCTTCAAAGGAGTGGAGACGGACGATGAGGCGCTGCGAACTTCGAGCTTGCAGTGACATTTGAACAGCAAGACGTTGGCACCATTCAACCCAGACAGTATTGGCCGAACCGATGTGCTTAGAAAGCTCAGGATTAAGCACGGTTGGTTGGGTGTTGGTGGAAAGTTTCAAGCGTTGTTCAATGTGCCAAGAAGTGGGTCTGCGTACATCAGGTACCAACAGTTTGGAGGTGTCCACTGTAGTGCTCGCAATACCTAAGCTTGACAACCCGGCAGCCAATGAGTCGATGAACGAAAGATTAGAGTGCGAAAGGATCGCCACTGAATCGACCGGCTCAAGGGACTTTGCCTCAGACCTTCGCCGAATCGCTAAATCCTGAACCGAGGGCGATTGCCTCCAGTCGTTGAGGAAGCCGCTGGGATCTTGTGTCATGGGTGACGCAGGGTTGTCGAAGTGCAATGCACGATGGAAGAGGACTTCGGAAGCCCGATTGAGGTCAACTGCCGCTACATCGTTGCGCTTGGCTAGGTGATGGCCGTCGGCTCGACCCAGGAGCAATCCGCTCGCTGAAGCGATCTGTTCGACTGTTGGCTGGTGGCCACTCTCCAAAGTGCTTTCCGTTGAGGCGATTTCCTGCTCTTTGATGGAAGGGCCCGATTTGAGGAGCGCTCGGTAGAGGGCATCAACTGGCAAGCACTGGAATTCCCACGTCCAGGTATTGAGAAATTCAGGATCGTTGAGCCGCTCCTTGAAAGATTGCTCGTGGGCGAGTACATCAGTGACGACGCGGACAAAATCCTCAGTGTCCCCGACCTTAAAGGCTTTTCCAATGCCATTGGACTCAACAAATTCAGTGGAGGCAGCTACCGCGCTGGTAATGATGGGCAACCTGGCGTGGGCGTATTCAAATAATTTGGTGGGCAATGCCCAGGTGTGGTTCAGGGTGACGTGCAGTGGTGACAAACCAATGTTGGCGCTGCGGACAAAGCTCGACACTTGATCCGGGTGAACGTAGGGCAAGGAATGGAATCTGTCACCGACACCTAGTGCGTCCGCCTCATCGTGAAGTTGGTTCACGTAAGCACCCGGCTTTGTCAAGATGGCGAAGTGAACACCATGAAGCTCAGTCAGTGCCTGGATCACGGTAGATAGTCCGCGTCGAGGAGCGGCGCCACCCACGTAGACGAGAATCTTGTCTTCCGGTGGCAATCCAAGCGTTGACCGAAGGTCTGGGTCGGATTCACTCCAGTGGCTGGCCCGAGCCATTGGCACGTTGGCCACGATCATGGGGTTTTGCTTTAACCCGTGGCGGTTGACTAATTCCTGCCTGATTCCCTCGGCAACGGTGATGATCGCATCGCTCTTGCTCAGGTAGAACGCCTCGTAGGTTTCGTTTCCGCGCCGTTTCCGCGCATCAGCTATCCCTTCAATTCCGGGGAGGAATTCGTGAGCGTCGTAGACCACCGGAGGACGCTTGCCCTTCCTCGAACAGCGATCTGCGTAACGAACAGCGATGCCGATGCTTCGGTAGTCGTGAGCGTGAATGAGGTCGGGCGCTAACTCCGCTAGGACAGGAGCGATGGCGAGTTCAAGGTCAGCCAAAAAGGGGTCATCGTATGACCACGTGTTGCGCGCTGATCTCCCGGTGAAACCAGCAAATCGTCGGGGCGCTTTGGCCTGGCTTACACGGCGCTTGAACTGATCGTTGCGCAGTCGGTGCATCGCTCGCTGAAGGACAAAACTTATCTTCTTAAGGAAGGCGGGAATGCCAGTGTGAGTTGCGAGGTAGCTGTCAAAGTCAATCTTGCGCCACTTAGCGCGCAAGGTAGCCGCTGAGGCTTGGCTTTTGTCGCGGTAAGCAAAAGCCGACTTGAGGGTCCGTCGAGGCGCCAATGTGGGGCGCTTGTGCAGAGTCAGCTCGGTGGGAGCCTTAATAACGACGGCAGCATCGAGTCTGGTCGTTTGGCGTTCGGTGCTGGGCGAGCGACCGACGAGAAAAACTTCCCAGCCAAGGGATGCCATGAATCGTGCTGACTTTTGGACCCGAGAGTCACCGTCGA
The DNA here is from genome assembly GCA_945881995.1 of Bifidobacterium breve. Classification (GTDB taxonomy): domain Bacteria; phylum Actinomycetota; class Actinomycetes; order UBA12327; family UBA12327; genus AcAMD-2. Next base: position 6,623 of record CAMCVY010000064.1, read on the forward strand.
TGGTGTTGTCGACGATCATCACAATGCGCGGGGTTCGTGGTGACAAGTCTGCGCCAGGTGCCGTCAGGCCATCCGTTGTCATCCCCAGAGATTACTACCTAGGAGGACCAGCAAGACGTACTGGCGTCGTGTTGGGCCGATGGGCTTAAGGGGTAGATCTTTCCAGGAGCGATGCAACGTTGTTGGCTGCTCGTCCATCGCCGAAAGTGTTCTCACCTTGAACTTTGGGTGTGGCTCGTTGCGAGATTTGATCAAGGTTTTCCAAGTCTGGTGCGAGGACGTTCCAGCCATCATCAAGGGTTTCGACCCACTCGGTTTCCGAGCGCAGTGTCGTGGTTAGACGTTGAAGTAGGTAGGCCTCTTTTTGTAATCCGCCGCTGTCAGTTATGACTCCACGAGAGCCGAGCACTGCTTGGATAAGTTGTGGGTAGGCCAAAGGTGGAACGGGGACGAGTGACCCCTTATGCAGTTCAATGTTGAGTTGCCGCGCGCGATTTCCAAGGCGCGGATGCACCGGTAGATATACGGGCTGAGACAGGCCCTGAAGTGCGGTGATGATCGATGCCAATCGGTCGGCATCGTCAGTGTTTTCCGCTCGATGAATCGTCGCGAGTAGGTAGTTTTCATCCGGCTGAGCGAGCGGAAGTGACTGGAACTTTTGCGGATCAGCCAAAACCACGTCGCGGATAGCAAGACAGATATCAGTCATCACATCGCCGACGAGGTGAGACCTGTCACCGAGCCCTTCTCGGCTTAGGTGGCCCATGGCGGTGAGAGTGGGGGCGAGTAGCAAGTCTGCTGCATGGTCGGTCAGTACACGATTGTGTTCTTCAGGCATCAGTCGGTTGAACGACCTGAGCCCAGCTTCAAGGTGAGCCGTTGGGATATGCAACTTCACCGCACACACTGCCGCGGCCAACGTGGAATTGGTATCGCCGTAGACCAGCACCCAATCCGTCGCGAGGTCGGAAAGGATGGGCTCCAGGGCTTCCAAAATCTTTCCGGTTTGGATTCCCTGAGTTGCGGACCCGATACCGAGTTGGATGTCGGGCGCTGGAATTTTGAGGTCCGCAAAGAAGACATCGCTCAAACTTGGGTCGTAATGCTGACCCGTGTGAATGATCGTGTGATCAACCGATGCTTCGTCAAAGGCTCGAGAAATTGCTGCAAGTTTGACGAACTGGGGACGCGCTCCAACTATGGACGTGACGTGCATCGGGAATCCCATCAAACTATGATTAGTATTAATCAGAATGTACTAAACAAAGGCTTCGTAGAGTCGGATGTATCGAACTATGCGTGGCGTGATGACGGTCAAGGGGCCATAAGTGAAAGTGACAGTTGTAGGTCTGGGAAAAATTGGCTTACCGTTGGCGGTTCAATATGCATCTAAGGGCGCAACCGTTTTCGGTGCAGACGCCAATCCCGCTGTTGTGGACCTCGTCAATGCTGGTCAAGAGCCGTTCCCCGGCGAGTGTGAACTTGCTGAGCGCCTTGCAGCTGCGGTCAAAGCAGGCAATCTGACGGCAACAACCGACACCACGGAAGCTGTATCAAACAGTGATGTCGTCGTCGTCGTCGTTCCCCTGTTTGTCGACAACGATGGAATTCCAGACTTTGGTTGGATGGATTCGGCGACCGAGGATATCGGTCGAGGTCTTCGGCAGGGCA
>CAMCVY010000065.1 GCA_945881995.1 Bifidobacterium breve
GCTCATCGAGTGCAGAAATCAGTGCTTCAGGAACAAAGAGACCACCGTAGGGTCCAAAGTGCCCCAGCGCATCGGGAGTGGTGTTCGTCATCTCGCAGCCCGTCCATGTTTGATCGCCGGGTGCGCACCAGCAGTGACCAGGTCAGCTACTGCTTCGCGCGGATCGTCAGCGGTAACGAGAGACTCCCCCACCAACACCACGTCAGCGCCAGCATTGGCATAGGCGATCAAATCGTGAGGACCGCGAACTCCAGATTCGGCAATGCTCAAAACGCCGGCTGGAATGGAAGGAGCAACGCGCGCAAACGTTCCCCGATCTACCTCGAGCGTGCGCAGGTCACGCGCATTCACGCCGATAATGCGTGCGCCTGCATCAACGGCTCGTTTGACTTCATCGCCATCGTGCACCTCAACGAGAGGCGTAAGTCCAATGGATTCAGCGCGCTCAATGAGCGAGAGCAAGGCGTTTTGGTCAAGAGCCGCAACGATGAGTAAGACCAGATCAGCGCCGGCCGCTCGGGCTTCCCACAGCTGGTAACTAGTGACAATGAAGTCCTTGCGAAGGATCGGAATATCTACTGCAGCCCGCACCGCGCTTAAATCAGCCAAGGAGCCACCGAATCGACGTTGCTCCGTTAACACGCTGATGCAGTGAGCGCCACCGGCTTCATACTGAGCAGCAAGCATGGCTGGATCGGCAATCTGCGCCAACTCGCCCTTGCTCGGCGACTTACGCTTGACCTCGGCGATGACCGTGACTCCATCCGACGACAGTGCTGCATAGCCATCGATGGCCGGAGCTTGCTTGGCGGCGGTTTCTTTGAGTTGGTCGATCGAGACTTCCGCTTGGCGAGCCGCAAGGTCAACGCGGACATCCGCGATGATCTCGTTGAGCACGCTCACGGTCACTCCTCTACGCCTGATCGGAAGGAATTGTCTGGTTTGAGCGTAGAGCCATTGGGGCTGACCTGCTGGTTCAGGGTGTGTTGCCTAACGGACGTGGGGTTAGCCGATTCCCGAGCCGATAAAGGGGACACCGGGGATGTTACGTACGACCCAAAAAGCCACAACAAGCCCCAAGAACATATAAATCCACGTAGCCGCAGTCAGCCGTGGGCGAGTGATGGATTCACGCGCACTCGAGCGCACCCACGCCACCCAGCGCCACGCTAAAAAGGGCAAGACGGCAACCAACAACACGTTCTGATCCATCGCTGCCCATACGTCGCCTCCGGTGAGCGCATGCAACGCACGAAGCGAACCGCACCCAGGGCAATCAAGGCCGGTTATCGAGCGGAAGATGCATAACGGATAGGCACCTTCCGTTTGTGGATCCCGGATAGCAACGCACGCCATCAGGGCAACCGCGCCCAAGCCGACAATCGCCGGCCCGGTGTAGCGGTGGGCACTCACCCGCTGAATCGGATCGCGAGTGGTATCGAGTGTCACGGCAGGGGCTTACAAACTCGTCGTGGACGAACTGCCGCTTTCAGCAACCGTCAAGATGAGGAAGAAGAACCAGACCACGCCGATGACCAAGGCAGCAACTGCGCTGGCTATAGCGAAATTACGCGCATTATTTGACGCCTTGAGTGCGCCTTGTGCATCGCCCATCGCCCACTTGGAATTGACCTGCGTAGAAAACACGATGGAGACCACGCCTAGTGGAAGACAACAAAGAATCGTGGTCAAAATCGCCCACACCAAATAGTTGTTCGGCGGCTGCCCTGCTCCATAACCAAAGCTAGGTGGACCGCCATATCCGGGAGGACCGCCGAAGGGCGGTGGCGGAGTGGATGGAGGCGGTGGTGGGGTCATCGGTGGCGTGGGAACGGGGGGTGGAGTGGGAACGCCAGGCGGCGTCGGTGGAACAGGCTCGTTCGTTGCATCACTTGGTGGTGGTGTCTCAAAACTCATGGTCGCTCCCCGACTCGATGTCCAACTTCCACCCTAACCACATCGGCCGGCAAATCACGAGAGCAAACTGCCTGTAGTTCGCTACCGCTGGCTAGGCGCTGGCGTAAAGGTCACACTGAAACATGCGCCACCCTCAGGAGCTGAGCCCGCGGCCGGAGTTGCCCCTAAGCGGCTAGCTAACTTACTCACCAACGCTAAGCCCACGCCAGATCCGACTTGTCGCACGCCGCGATACCGCGAAAACAGCACGGCCGGCTCAAAGGCCACTTCCCGGTCTTGCTCAGTGAGCCCAGGGCCACCATCGCGCACTTCAATGCGCATTCCCGCTTGATCCTGGCTCAAGGCCAACACGATGGGTGCACCGCTCGGGGTCATCCGCAGTGCATTTTCTGAAAGGTTGTCAATGATTTGGCGCAGGCGCATCGAGTCGGTTCGCGTAGCGACAGGACCATCAGGCACTTCAACCGTGTAACTCACCCCCAGTGGTGTAGAACGATCACTCCACACCAGGCCGGCATCAAGTACCAGTTCCTTAACGTCCACATCCACAATCTCGAGGGGGAAATCCTGTGCACCAAATCGAGCCAAGTCCAACAAGTCGCTGACCAATCGCTCCAAGCGCAACGATTCACCCAACATGGTGTTGCCCACCTGCGCCACATCGTCACCAGCGATGACGCCGTCAGATAGCGCCTCGGCATACCCCTTCACAGCGGTCAGCGGGGTGCGTAATTCATGAGAAATCGAGAGTAGGAACTCGCGCTGACGCCCTTCGGACACATCCAAGGCGGTCGCGAGTTGGTTCAGGGCTTGGGCAAGGTCTGCGACTTCCCGCGCACCATCGACATCAAGGCGAATATCGCGCGCACCCGTGGCTAAGCGCTGAGCTGCCTTTGATGAGCGCTTAATTGCGCCGGCAAGACGAGCGGCAAGCAAGATGCCGGCACCAGCACCAATAGCCAAACCAATTAACAGGCCAATAAACAATCGCTGAATAAGTTCATTGCCACCGACCGCCCCGCGACCCTGCCCTAATGGCTGAGCTAGCACGACCACTTGGTCACCGGCCACTCGGCGGGCTTGCACCAAATACTTTTGTCCACGAAATTCGCGGGTGACCGATACCTGACCACCCGATTGCAACGTCGTTAGTTCGTCAGGCGCTAACAACCCGCCGCCCGAATCACCCGCAGGCAATACCGCCAGCGAAATCCCCTGGCCTTCGAGCAACCGCCGAATGCGTGGCTGGTCAATCGGACGACCAACGGCAGCTGAACGTTCGGCCGCATCGGCTACGACATCGGCTTGGCGAGCAAGTGATTGAAATGCCTGGCGCTCAGCATTTTGCCGCGCGAGCGGCAAAGCGATCACGCCAACGACAACAACGGAAACGAAAGCCACCAACGTGGTGACAAGGGCGACTTGGGTAGCCAGGGATCGACGCATCAGGGGTGGACCTGATCCGAGAGGGCATAACCGACACCACGAACAGTCCGAAAAGCCACTGAATCCCCCACCTTGGAGCGTAGTTGTGCCACGTGCACATCAACGGTCCGTGTTCCAGCGGCCACTCCATACCCCCAGACGTGGGACATGAGCTGCTCACGAGAAAACACCTGACCTGGGCTTCGCATGAAGTAAGCCAAAAGGTCAAACTCCAGCGTGGTCAGCTCAACATGCTTGCCGGCCACGAGAACTTGATGAGTCGACGGGTCGAGTTGGATCGCACCGACCTGCAAGATTTCGTCCGGGGCCGCCACACCACCTCGTCGCAAGACCCCCCGAACGCGAGCCACCAACTCACGGGGACTGAAGGGCTTAGTGATGTAGTCGTCGCCACCTAGCTCAAGGCCGAGGATTCGATCCACCTCGTCATCTTGGGCGGTCACAAACAAAATGGGGGTCCAATCCCCTTCAGCCCGTAATTGCCGACAGATTTCGGTTCCGCTCATGCCCGGCAGTCCAATATCCAAGATTACTGCCACGGGGCGGGCTTGTCGGATGCGATCCAGCGCTTGTGCGCCGTCATTTTCTATTTGGACCCCAAAGCCATCACGGGTTAAATACAACTTGATCAGATCACTGATCGCTCCCTCGTCTTCAATGACGAGAACTAGGCCTTGAGAGCTAGAACTAACCATCGGGATCGATGGCCGCTGATTAAGAAGTCTTGGTTGATGACTTCGGCTGAGCGCCCATGCCCATCATCTGCATGACTTTGCCCACCACAATTCCGACAACGCAGATCACAGCGCCAACAATGACGATGGGGATGTTCGCGATGATGACACCAACTCCACCAACAGTGAAGCCTGCTATGACGATACCTACGAGAGTCCAGGCCGCCGGAGTATGTCCGTGGTCTTCGTGTTCGGCCGACATAATGGTGATCCTCTCGATATGCGTGCAATGAAGAACATGGCCATTGTGTCAGGTTCTCAGCAGGAGGCATAACCGCGACACCTTGTCCAGCTTTAGAACCCAGGAAATGTGGGATCCGTCCCGCGATCAATGGCATCCCACAAACCCGCGGAATCCAGTTTCTTACTCGCAGGAGTGGACTCGTCTGCTCTCTCGTAGCGACGACCTCCCCTTTGCCACGTTTGTGCGCGCACCACAATCCACAGTCCACACAAGGCAACGACCGCACACAGCACAAAAACCAATCGTGGCCAGATGCTGACGGTGACCTCGGCAACCTCCACTTGAGTAAGGCCCACTAAATCTGAGAGCGGCCCCGCCAGCGCTTTGCCTGGCGCCGACAAGAAGTTGGCGATCGACAAGGTTGCCGCGAGAGAGAACCCGACCAGGACCAGACCGATTGCCGTGCGCCACCACCTCCCGGCTAGGAGACAGGCAACTGCAGCGGCAAGAGCGAGTAACCCTGTAGCCGGAGCGATTGGCACAATGGCGCGACTGCTAAATCCTGAATTGACCCGAGGCAGGGCCGCATCTAGAACCGAAGCGCTCGCCCATTGTGGTGACGAGAGAATCAAAATAAGACCCCCTGCCAGAGCGAGTAGCCCGAGTGCGAAATACGGTTCGCGTTTGCTGCGATCACTCATCACTTGGCCGATGCTCGTGCGACAGCATGCAAGGCTGCCGCGGCTTTGTGTCGACACTCGGCATGCTCGGTTGCTGGGTCAGAATCAGCAACTACGCCAGCACCAGCCTGCACATGGGCGATGCCATCGCGGATAACCGCAGTGCGAATAGCGATGGCGGTGTCGACATTGCCCGCGAAGTCCAAGTACCCCACCACTCCGCCATACACACCGCGTCGAGTCGGCTCAAGGTGCTCAATGATCTCCATGGCACGTGGCTTGGGTGCGCCAGACAACGTGCCGGCTGGGAAACAGGCGCGCAACACCTGCATGCCCGACTGCTTCGCAGATACCGCACCTACCACCGTGGAAACAATGTGCATGATGTGCGAAAAGCGTTCAATCGCCATGAACTCCACGACATGGACCGAGCCTGATTCGCACACTCGACCCAAGTCATTGCGACCTAGGTCAACGAGCATCAAATGCTCTGCTCGCTCTTTTTCATCAGCCAAGAGTTCATTGGCCAAAGCCACGTCCTCAGTTTCATTTGCACCGCGCGGGCGACTACCAGCGATGGGATGCATGGTGGCTTGGCCATCAGCAACCGTCACCAGCGCCTCTGGACTTGACCCCACGACATCAAAACCTGACTTACCGTCAATGGATCCAAAGCGCATCAGGTACATGTACGGACTCGGATTACTGCGTCGCAGTTCCTCATACACCGCCAATGCCGATCCGGCGCAGGGCAGCGAAAATCGCTGACTGACCACAATTTGAAAAGCCTCGCCGGCAGCGATTTCAGACTTGGCTTGCACCACCGCGTCCTGATAGGCCTGCTCGGTGGTGTTCGACTCCACGTGTGAAAGGTCGGGCTCACCCGCGAGGAAACTCTGGTCCTCTGGGGTTGAAGTCAGTGATTCGACAGTGGACTGCATCGCATCAAGTCGCGCGATCGAATCCGCCCAGGCTTGCTCAACGTGTTGATCGGTGCCATCGCGATTAACCGCGTTAGCGATCAAAACGATCGAACCGGTTTCGTGATCCAAGACCGCTAGGTCCGTTGCCACCAGCATGGCGAGTTCGGGCAAGTGCAAATCATCAACCGCGATGTCAGGAATGCGTTCAAGCCTGCGGACAGCGTCGTAACCGATCATCCCCACCATGCCGCCCGTTAATGGCGGTAAGTCAGCAAAGGGCGTGGTGTGCAAGAACTCAACGGTTTCCTCAAGGACCACGAGCGGGTCACCATCAAGTGGCACACCCACCGGCGGCTCACCCACCCAGTGCGCGTGTCCATCCACCTCGGTCAGCATCGCCATGCTTGTCACACCGATAAAGGAGTAGCGCGACCACACCCCTTGTTCGGCTGACTCGAGAAGAAAGGTTCCCGGTCGTTCACCAGTTAGTCCGCGGTACAACTCAATGGGCGACAGATTGCGTGAATCAACCGTGCGCACCATCGGAATGACGCGACGACTACTTGCTAAATCCTGAAACTGTTCAAGAGTGAACGCTTGAGTCACGAGTTCGGTCCCACCGGCAATGTGTGCGCGTCAAAACAGCTGTGATTGCCCGTATGACATGCCGGACCGGTCTGCTCCACTGACAACAACAGCGCATCTCCATCGCAATCAACGCTGACAGAAAGTACTTTTTGCACGTGACCCGAGGTTTCGCCCTTGGTCCACAACTGCCCACGGCTGCGCGACCAATACGTCGCCTCACCGGTCGCCAGGGTACGAGCGAGGGCTTCGTCATTCATCCAGGCCAGCATCAATACTTCGCCCGTGTCGTGTTGCTGCGCAACGGCGGCAAAGAGGCCCGCAGCATCACGCTTGAGGCGCTGTGCGACCTCTGGGTCAAGCGCGGGGTTGGTGGACGACATGCCCCCATTGTGCCGGTTGGTCATGGGAAATGGCCTTAGGCGGGCAAGTTCGCGACGTCGTGCCCCTGTGTCAACGTGCCATTGTCGCTTTGCCCTCGTAGTGTGAACGCATGAGCGAAAACGGAACCCTCAAGGCCAACCACTGGGCACAATCGGAACGCGCAGTTTTGAGTGAGTTATTGGATCAACTCGGCCCGGATGTTCCCACGCTGTGCGAGGGCTGGACGGCTCGTGATCTAGCTGGCCACTTGATCGTGCGGGAGGGTCGACCCGATGCCGCGATGGGGATCATGGTTCCCGCGCTCGCGGGCTACGAAAAGAAGGTCCGGCTCAAGGCTCAAAACAAAGACTGGGATGGAGTCATTAACAAGATTCGCACTGGTCCACCTCGCTCGTCCATGATGCGCGCGACAAAGGTTGATGGCTTGGCAAACACGATTGAATTCTTTGTTCACGTCGAAGACTTGCGCCGAGCACAACCAGCCTGGCAAGAACGCGACTTAGCGCCAGAGTTTCAAGCCGAGCTGTGGGACAAAGTCAAAGGTTTTGCCCCGCGATTGATGAAGTCTTCACCCGTTGCCATCGTCTTAGCTACTCCCGATGGCAAGCGCTTCCAGGCCTGTCAGGGTTCGCAAACCGTGACCATTACCGGGCAACCAGCCGAGCTGACCTTGGTTGCCTATGGTCGCTCAGAAGTCCACGTTGAATTCTCTGGTCCGGCCGAATCAATTGCTGCTGTTCAATCGTGCTCCTTCGGCATCTAAAAGCCGATCCACCACTAACGAACGACACAGCCAGAGTCAGCTAATGATCGCTTAATGTCAGCGATCCCTAACTCACCAAAGTGCAACACACTGGCTGCCAGAACTGCGTCGGCGCCCGCCTCGACGGCAGGTGCAAAGTCGGCCAACGCGCCGGCTCCGCCGGAGGCAATGATGGGAATGGACACGTTGGCTCGCACCAATTTGATTAAGGGCAAGTCGTAGCCGGCCTTGGTTCCGTCAGCATCCATCGAATTCAACAAGATCTCACCTGCGCCCCTACCGGCTGCCTCCACGGCCCACTGCACAGCGTCTATGCCGGTGCCCCGTCGCCCCCCGTGGGTGGTGACTTCAAATCCTGATTCGGTGGTTGTCCCGTTCTGGCAACGACGAGCATCGATCGACAACACCAACACCTGAACCCCGAACCGATCAGCGATGGCGTTAAGCAACTGAGGATCTGAGATTGCTGCCGTGTTAACGCCCACCTTGTCTGCGCCCGAACGCAACAAAGCATCGACATCAGCAACAGAGCGAACACCGCCACCCACTGTTAAAGGAATGAAAACCTGCTCCGCTGTGCGCGTGACGATGTCATAGGTCGTTGCCCGATCGCCGCTGCTCGCAGTGATGTCGAGGAATACCAACTCATCGGCG
>CAMCVY010000066.1 GCA_945881995.1 Bifidobacterium breve
AAGCCTTTGTTCCGGCACGTGATGAATTTGTCGCACTTGAGCAACTGATCACGCACTTAGGCTCCTTGCGTGAGGGTCGCAAGCGTCGACAGCTCGCGCAGACGATTGCTCACAAAGAAGTGGCGGCGTTGCTCGCGGCACCGGGAACCCAACTTCGTCAGTCGCTCGACACAGTTGCCGGAGTGTTGTCCAGCAGTGGTGCTGAGCCGGTGCGATTGGGGGGCGGTCTTGAAACCGGCCCCGGCCAGGACGACGCGATGGAAGGACTGGTTGATACCGGGACTTCGTTCATTGGTCGTCAACTGCGTCGTCAAGGCGTGTGGACCACGCTCTCGTTGTTCCTGATGGCCCTGATCGCTGGGCGTCAGCTCTATGGCGCTGGAAGGCTTCAAGGAGGCGCCTTGCTACCGGCGCCTGGCGGAGCTGTTGATTGGTGGAGTGCATTTGCGTCGAGCTGGCACCCCGTATCGGTGGGCTCGTCCTTACCGGCTCCCCCCAGTCTGGTGGTCTTGGCGACGGCGTCCATTGGATTTTTGTCCAGCGCGTCAGCGTTGATTGATGCTCTCGTGATTTTGGCTGTGCCCTTGGCCTATGCAAGTGCGTATGTGTCGCTGCGAGGCGTGGTTCGTTCGCTGGGATTGCGCGTTTGGTCTGCCGCCACCTATGCACTTCTACCCGCTGTCACCATCGCCATGTCGGCTGGGCGAGTCGGCACGATTGTCTTGGCGGTATTGCTGCCGCCACTGATTCGAGCAGCAACACATGTGGTGGGCCTCGGGGTAACACCACCGGGAGCAAGAGCGGCATGGGGGACTGGACTACTTCTCGCGCTGGTGGGGTGTTTTGCCCCGATCGTGTGGCTCGTCACGGTTGTCCTGTTTGTTGTTGCTGCATTTACGGTGAGCACAACGCGTGACGAACGTCAGCGTTTGGTTATCGTGTGTGCGATTCCGCTTGTGGTGTGGCTGCCATGGTCACTTGAGTTGCTGCGGCATCCGCAAAACTTCCTCCTTGAATCCGGAGCACCTGCCCCTGGTCTGGCTGATCCTGCCCTTCCGGCGTGGTCCCTGTTCGCTCTCAATCCGGGCGGTGCAGCTGCACCGTGGTGGATTGTGACTATCGGCGTCATTCCTGCGGCGGTTGTTGCCCTCGTGCGTCGCTCAAGACGTCAGTTCATTATTCGACTGTGGGCCGTCGGCGCTGGCTGCTTGATCGCGGCCGTGGTGTTGTCGTGGATCACCGTGTGGCCGCCCAGTTCACTTCCTGTTCCGGCGTGGCCCGGTCCGATGCTTGTGATGGCCGCAGCTGCACTTCTCACCGCGGCAGCAGTCGGCAACGAAGGATCATTTCGGCGACTGTCGGCGACCCGGTTTTCGCTACGTCAAGTTTTAGCTGGCGCGTTGGCCGTCCTGGCGCTGATGGCGCCGATTGCTTCGGGGGCTGTGTGGGTCGCGCGCGGAGTCGGCCAGCCGGTCAGTAAAGGCTCTGAGGTGGCCCTTCCTGCTTTCGTCGCCTTGCAATCGCAAGGACCTGCTCAGCCTCGCACGTTGGTCTTAGAGGACCAGTCCGGTCGCATTGCCTATTCGTTGGTTCGTGGTTCCGCCCCTCATACCGGCGATGCGGAAGTAGCTCCCTTACGCGGCAAGGTCAAAGACCTCGACGTCGTTGTCAGTGATTTGGCAGCCGGTCGCGGTGGGATTGAAATTCAGCGCCTTGCCAATTACGCCATTCGATTCGTCCTAGTGAATGCACCAGTGCCACCACAACTTGCTGAACAGCTGGATGCGGCTCCTGGTTTGGCTCGAGTCGGTTCGCCCAACAGCGGAGTGCTCTGGCAGATCAATTCCCTCACTGCACGAGCTCGATTTGTGCCAACCAAGGGAGCGCCGTCGCTCTTGCCAGCTGGTGTGATTAACGCCGATGGCAAGGTTCCCGCCAAATGGCCCGGCGGACTGGTCATTCTTGCGGAGAGTTCTGATTCGGGTTGGCATGCCTCACTTAACGGAAAGCGTTTGACGTCAACAACGGTCAATGGGTGGGCGCAGGGATTTGTCTTACCGGCCAAGTCTGCTGGGAATGTCGAGATTCGCTATGTGTCTCCAGCTCGCGGTGGCTGGTTGGTCATTGCTGCGATTGCGCTAGTGGTCGTGATCGTGTTGGCCCTGCCTGCACGTCGTGAAAGTAGTGATGAGGTATGAGGTCACTGGTAGGACAGGTGCGGGAGTGGTTAGCGGACGTCTTGGGTGAACCAGGGCCACGCAGATCTGTGACGTTGGCTGTTGGCTTTTTGGTTTTTGGTCTCATCTTTAGCGCATTGGCAGTGCCAAGTCCGGGTCGAATCAAGCCGCCGGTAGCTGTTTCAGAGCCTGTTGTCACGACAGAGTTTGTTTGTCCGGATTTTCGTGGGTCGACGTCTGGGTTCAGTACGACGGTCGTTGCGACTATTCCTAAGCCGATTACTGGCTCTTCGAAAGCGGGAACGGCAGCGCTTACATTTATTAACTCAAAACCGGGTTCACGATCAGTTGTCGCCTTCGACTCCAAGAGCGGAAGTGCGATTGCGATTGAGGCAAAGCGCGCGCGCGGGTCACTAGTAGGTGTTGGTCGAGGGGGCCTTGCTCCAGGATTCTCAGGTGGCCAACTCGCATTACAGACTGTGGGAGTTAATCGTGGGTTGAGTGGGCTGCACTGCTCGAATGTCGGTTCTGAGCAGTGGATTGTTGGTGGTGGTTCCAAGAGCGGGCAGTTCACCCTTTTGTACCTTTCTAATGTTGAGACACAGCGGGCCAGCGTAAACGTTGATTTTTTTGGGCCGCAAGGTCCGGTGGATGCGCCATCAGCACGGGGCATTGTGGTCCCTGGTCGCACTACTCGTGTTGTGGCCGTTGACCGGTTAGTTCCTGGATTTCCTCAACTTGCCATGCACGTGGTGGTCACAGCTGGCCGGCTAGGGATGGCGGTGAGCACGTCGGAGCGCCGAGGACGCATTGCATTGGGCTCTGATTTCATTCCTGCGGCGGCCGCACCAGCCCAATCAGTGGTGATCCCCGCAATTCCTGCGGTCAATGGGACAGCATCCTTGGTGGTTTTGGCTCCAGGAGCAGATGATGCGGATGTACGCATCAAGGTGATTGGCTCGGATGGAACCTTCAGTCCGGTGGGCGGTAGTCGCGTGACGGTGGGCGCGCGTTCGGTTCGCAGTATTGACCTGACCGCCGCACTTCAGCGGGAAAACTCAGGATTGATCCTTGAATCGGACCAGCCGATCACCGCAAGTGTGAGAGTGCGCTTTAAGCCCCAACGTGGATCGAGTACCGAATTCGCTTGGACTTCGGCAACCCCAGCGATCACCGATGTCGCCGTTGAGCCCATTGCTCGCAAGGGTGAAGGATTCAATGCACGTTTGGTTATTAGTGCTCCGAATTCGGTTGGCCACTTTGAATTGATTGAGACAACTCGAGGTGGCGTGGTTCGCAAGCGGGAGTTCAGAATTGATTCGGGAAAGACCAAAAGTATTGCTTTGGGAATTGGTCGTCGGCCGACCTGGTTCACTGCCCTCGTTCGGGTGCTTCCTGATTCGGGGCCCCTCTACGCTGGCCGTGTTCAGTCCTACTCATCGTCGGGCGGGCAATTGCTGACCATCTCTCCCCTGAAGAATGCGCGGATCAATGTCGATGTTCCGCAAGCCCTGCCTGATCTCTCGGCCGCGGTCCCCAGCGCCTTCTAGCGCGACACGCCTAAGCATCAAGTGCCGTGATCCTCGGCGCACTGTGATTTCACAGGTAGCGTCTGAACCGTGACTTCCCTACGCAGTTGCACCCGCTCAGTGTGCAATCGACCCGCCGTAGCCACCTTGACGTACGTCTATGCCGAATGCACGGCAGTCGTAGGTCCGCTGGCTGCTTATGCCGAGCCCCACTCCTATGACCTGTGCGAGATGCATGCAGCGCGACTGACTGCACCGCGAGGTTGGGAACTTGTTGCGTTGGAATTTGACGCTGCCGATCTTGCACCCAGTAGTGACGATCTTGAAGCGTTGGCTAACGCCGTGCGTGAAGCTGCTCGTCCGGCGGTGGCTGCTGCTGGAGGTGGCGGACCCGAACTCATTGAAGTTGGCCGCCGCGGTCACCTTCGCGTGCTCCGCGACTATTCGCCCGAGTAGTTCTCGCTGTTGCTCTCGCTCGCGAGCGGTAACGCCATAAGTCCTGATAGGTAGGCTGACGTCGTGCGCAATCTTTCGGCGATCGTTAAGGCCTACGACATTCGTGGTGTGGTTCCCGACCAATGGGATGTTGATGAAGCGCGTGCACTAGGTGCTGCTTACGCACATATTCTTGAAAACGAGCGCATGGGGGATGCCCGCCGTGCCCTGGTGTTGGGCCGGGACATGCGCCCGTCATCGCAGTCGTTGGGCGATGCCTTTGCACAGGGGGTGTGTTCACAGGGCTGGGATGTCATTGACATCGGCTTAGCGTCTACCGACGGCCTGTACTTTGCTAGTGGCTCCATGGATTTGCCTGGCGCGATGTTTACCGCAAGTCATAATCCGCAGGAATACAACGGCATCAAGTTGTGTCGTTCGGGCGCCACGCCCGTGGGACAAGACACTGGCCTGGCCGCTATCCGCGACCTGGCGCAAAGTGGAGTTCCTCGCTTTGACGACACCGCTGGTGTTCTGAGCGTCTCGGATGTGTTGGCCGACTATGCGACCTACTTACTCAATCTGGTGCCCATCACACCCGAGCGGGCCTTGACCGTTGTTGTTGACGCCGGTAATGGAATGGCCGGATTGACGGTGCCGGCGGTGTTGAACTCGCCACACCTGAACGTGATCGAGATGTACTTCGATCTTGATGGCACGTTTCCGCACCACGAAGCCAATCCGATTGAGCCCGCGAACCTCGTAGACCTACAGGCCAAAGTCCTTGAAGTGGGTGCAGACATAGGTCTGGCTTTTGACGGTGATGCCGATCGCTGTTTCGTTGTTGATGAGCGCGGTCTAGCTGTGTCACCCAGTGCATTGACCGCGTTGATCGCCGACCGCGAATTGGCCCTTCATCCAGGCAGCACAATCATTCACAACCTGATCACGTCCTGGTCCGTGCCCGAAGTCGTGCGCGAAGCGGGGGGAGTGCCGGTTCGAACGCGCGTGGGCCACTCATTCATTAAGGCCGAGATGGCGACATCAGGGGCAGTCTTTGGTGGCGAGCATTCAGGTCACTTCTATTTCCGTGATTTCTGGCGAGCGGATTCTGGAATGTTGGCGGCTTTGCACGTGCTGTCTGCATTGGCTCAAGCTCCTAGCGACGTCACCTTGTCTACTCTCTTGAGTTCGTACGATCGTTACGTTGCCTCAGGCGAGATCAATTCCACCGTGTCGGATCAGCAGGCAGCGATCGCCCTGGTGCGCGCGGAGTATGCGGATGAGGATGTGGCTATAGATGAACTCGATGGCCTTACCGTTGCTGGTGGCGATTGGTGGTTCAACCTCCGACCATCCAATACCGAGCCACTTTTGCGCCTCAATGCTGAAGCCCGAGACCGAGGTGTGATGCTTGAGGTACGGGATCGGATTTTGGACTTAGTGCGAGAGGGGCAATGATGGTCACCACTTCCTTGCTCAAGCTGCTGGCGTGTCCCATCTGTAAAACAGCGGTGTCTGAGTCCGCCCAGTCTCCTGAGGTCTTGGCGTGTGCTTCGTGCAACGTGACCTACCCCGTAATTGAAGGCATCCCCGTGTTGCTTGCTGACCAAGCGCAGGCCACCCCATGATCTTTAACGACGGTGTTTTAGATGATGCCGCAGCACTGGCTGCCGGAGACCCAGAGAGCATGCTCGAAGCGATTGCTACCGGCGGTGCGCAAATTCGCCGCTCGCTGCTGTGGGTGAGCGAAAACAGCGAACTATTTTCCGCGCTGGCCACCGACGGACGTCCGCGCGCACTTATTGTGTGCGGAATCGGTGGTTCAGCAGTAGCCGGAGACATCGTCCGCGCGGCAACGATCGGTCAGTCACCTATTCCCGTCCTGAGTCACCGAGGGTATTCACTGCCCGCTTGGATTGGTGCCCTCGACGTCGTTATTGCTATTTCGTGCTCGGGTGAAACCGAAGAAACGCTGACAAACTTTGATGAAGCTGTTCGTCGTGGTTGTCGAGTCGTGGCCATCGGGGCCACGGGCTCAGCCCTGGCCAAGCGCGCTGCTCAGGCGAACACCCACTTCGTGGCTATTGATGCAGGCGGCCGTCCACCGCGCGCCAACCTCTGGTCCTTAACGATCCCAGTGTTGAAGATCGCAGATGCTGTTGGGGTGGCGAGTTTTCCCACGAGTTCCCTTGAGGCGATCGCGGACGCGCTGGACGCCGAGGCCTTGATCAGCGGACCTCATGTCGATTTCGATCAAAACCCAGCGAAGACACTGGCGTATTCGCTGGCCGGGAAACTCCCAGTGGTGTGGGGAAGCACGCCGCTTGGGGGTGTCGCGGCCTATCGCTTTGCTGCTCAGTGCGCGGAAAATGCTGACTACCCCTGCTTGCATGGTGAGTTGCCCGAGCCCAACCACAACCAAGTGGTGATGTTTGATGGCGTGCTCGGAGCCCAATTGTCGACTGATGACGATGTGTTCTCCGACCGCTTGAGTGGCCAGTCGGCGGACTTGGCATTGTCGTTGTTCTTGCTCCGTGATCCTGAGGAATACGACAAGAACCGCCGCCGCGCCCAAATCTGTGTTGATCTGGCGACTGAACGCGGAATCTCGGTACAGGAAATCCGCACCGATGCGGAACATGCGCTGGCTCGGTTTGCTGCGCTGGTGGCACGCATTGACTTTGCCACGAGCTACCTGGGTGTGGGTTTTGGTATTAATCCCAGTGACATCTCGCCGATCATGGCGCTGAAGGATCGAATTTCCCGGTGAGTACTGACGGAGGTACCAAGGCGGTCATCGCTGCGCTGTCGGCCAACCTAGCCATCGCAGTGGCCAAGTTTGCGGCAGCAGCAGTGACAGGTTCGTCATCCATGGCGTCTGAGGGTGTGCACTCGCTGGCCGATTCAGGTAATCAAGTGTTGCTACTTGTTGGTGGTAAACGAGCTGCGCGTCCCGCGACTGAGTCCCATCCGTTTGGCTACGGTCGGTCACGTTATATCTACGCCTTTGTGGTGTCGATCGTGTTGTTTACGGTGGGTGGATTGTATGCCGCTTATGAAGGCTGGCATAAATTTAACGAACCCGAACCGTTGGATTCACCGCAGTGGGCCATCGGCGTTCTCATTTTTGCCATCGTCGCGGAGACATTTTCTTTCCGCACCGCCATCGTCGAATCAAACAAGACGCGGAATGGACAGCCCTGGTTGAAGTTTGTTCGGTCTAACAAAAGCCCCGAACTCCCGGTAGTGCTGTTGGAGGACCTCGGTGCCCTTATCGGTCTGATTTTGGCTCTCGTGGGCATCAGTGTGGCGACAATCACAGGGGATGGGCGTTTCGACGGTTTGGGTTCGATGGCCATCGGAATCCTGCTGATTGTTATCGCCGTTTTCCTGGCAGTGGAAATGAATAGCCTGCTCGTAGGGGAGTCAGCCTTGCCGGAATACCAGCTCGCCATTGAGGCTGCCTTGGCCGATTCAGGCGTGATTGAGCGGGTAATCCACGTCAGAACCTTGCATTTGGGGCCTGACGAGTTACTGGTTGTGGCCAAGGTGGCGGTTGTTGATGATGGGACTTCTCGCTCGATCGCGGTGGCCATTGATGATGCTGAAACTCGGGTCCGGGCAGCTGTTCCGCTGACCTGCATGATCTATTTAGAGCCAGATATGGATCGCAATAAGTAGACAGTCCCCTGAGCAATCCCACGAACAACCTGAAACAATGTGAGTAACGATGTGCCACCGCCTTACTTGAGGAGATCCCCATGAGTGCTGCGCCCGATTTCAAGGTCGCCGATCTATCCCAGGCTGACTTCGGACGCAATGAGATCCGTCTGGCTGAGCACGAGATGCCGGGCTTGATGGCCATGCGGAGTGAATTTGGTAAAGACAAGCCACTCACTGGTGCTCGCATCTTGGGGTCGTTGCACATGACAGTGCAGACCGCAGTCTTGATTGAAACCCTTGTTGAACTCGG
>CAMCVY010000067.1 GCA_945881995.1 Bifidobacterium breve
ACCTCGAGTCAACTCTTGCTGTCTGGGATGAACAACTGAGTGATTTAGGTTCACAGATCATTCAAGCTCGCATCGAGCTCATCAACGAGTTGCGGCCTTTGGTGTTGGCGGCTTACACCGACCTGGCGCCTGAATCGGGTGAAACGTCCATGGAGTATCGAAGCTTCTTGGGCGATGTTGTGGGCACGTCATTGGACGCGATCAAGGTGGGTTTTCACGAGGCGATGGTGAGTGCCCGTAAGGGCGAGCTGGAGCGCGGAATGTCCCTGGTGGGCCCGCACCGCGATGACGTCTTTTTAGGCCTTCGATCCTTGCCAGCAAAGGGCTATGCCAGTCATGGCGAGTCCTGGTCAGTGGCCCTGGCCTTCCGGTTGGCCTCGTATGAAATTTTGCGCGATGACCTGCGCGGCGGCGGTGATCCGGTGCTGATTTTGGATGATGTTTTCGCCGAACTTGATGTCCAACGGCGGGAACGTTTAGCCCATGCTGTGAGTTCAGCCGAACAGGTGTTAATTACGGCAGCGGTGGCGCAGGATGTACCTAAGTTGTTAGTTGGACAGCGCTTTGAAGTCGTCCGCGGAAGTGTGAGTAAAGCATCGTGACAGATCTATCAAGTGGCGCAGCAAGTGACGCAGCAAGCGATGCACTCGCACAAGCTCGTGCGCAAGCAACCAACCGCCCGGTGCAACGTCGTTCAACCTGGTTGAACCGTCGTCGCAAAACAACCGATGATCAACGCTCAGGTCCAGGTCCTGATCAACGTGATCCGCAACGCGTGGGTGATGTCGTTCAACAACTCAGTCAAGAACAACAATGGGTCACACCGTTGTCGATCGGCGCGATCGTCACACAGTGGCCCGGCATCGTTGGCGATGATGTTGCCGCGCATGTCACTCCGCAAGCTTTCCGCGCAGACGAGTTAGTTGTTCAAGCGGACTCAACCGCATGGGCTACTCAAATGCGCCTCCTCACTGCCACGGTTTTACGTCGTTTGGATGAGGAATTGGGCGTGGGCGTGGTGACCAAGGTCAAGGTGCTCGGTCCGCGCTCGCCCTCCTGGAAGCGCGGTCAACGCTCAGTTCCGGGCCGAGGCCCGCGCGACACCTACGGGTAAAGCCGTCGAGAGGCCATTAATTGGCCCAATGTGGCCCATATCCACCCACAAGGGTTATCCACAGATTGGCGTGGGGGGGCACAAGATCAGGGGTATCTCGCCGTAAAACGGCAATCAAGGCCCTCAGACCACTAATGGTTGGTCTGAACCACTATGATGAGGAAACGGCGTTCACCCTTCTCCGGACCGCTGTGTACCGCCAGATTCACCCCAACAGATTCACCGCTGAGCTACGCACGATGTGTGCGTAGCAGGACTTCGCGCCGGGAGGCAAGACCCACGTGTCATACGACGCCAGTGCCATTCAAGTTCTCGAGGGACTCGATGCAGTCCGCAAGCGCCCCGGTATGTACATCGGCTCAACCGGCGAGCGTGGTTTGCACCACTTGGTTTACGAAGTGGTCGACAACTCTGTTGACGAAGCGTTAGCTGGTCATTGCGATCGCATTGAGATTTCACTTCTTGCTGATGGTGGTGTTCGCGTTCGCGACAACGGCCGCGGCATTCCCGTTGACATCGTGGAAACGGAAGGGCGCCCGGCGATTGAAGTCGTGCTCACCGTTCTTCACGCTGGTGGAAAGTTCGGTGGCAGCGGTTACGCCGTATCGGGCGGACTGCATGGTGTGGGTGTTTCGGTTGTCAATGCTTTGTCAACAGATCTTGACGTTGAGGTACGGCGCAATGGCGCTCGTTACACGCAGTCGTACAAGTACGGCGCACCCGTTGCGCCACTGAAGCAAAATGAAGCCACCGACGAGACCGGAACACAGATCACCTTCTGGGCCGATGGGGACATTTTTGAAACCACTGTTTTTGACTTTGAAACGTTGGCTCGACGCTTCCAAGAGATGGCTTTCCTCAATAGGGGCTTGACTTTGGTACTGACCGATGAGCGCGTGGGGCAAGAAGATGAGCAAGGCGAAAGCCGGTCCACCACCTGGTGCTACGAGGGTGGACTCGTTGACTTCGTCAAGCACATCAATGCTGCCAAGGGCACCGCGCACCCCTCGATCTTGAGTTACGAAACTGAAGATCCGAAGAAGGTCATGAGCGTTGAAGTCGCGATGCAGTGGAACTCAGGATTTAGCGAATCGGTGTACACCTTCGCCAACACTATCAACACGCAAGAAGGCGGAACACACGAAGAAGGTTTCCGTGCGGCGCTGACGTCGTTGGTCAACAAGTTCGGTCGTGACTGGAATTTGTTGAAGGAAAAGGACACCAACCTCACCGGTGATGATGTGCGCGAAGGGTTGACCGCCATTGTCAGCGTCAAACTCGGCGAGCCACAGTTCGAAGGTCAAACGAAAACTAAGCTGGGTAACACCGAAGCCAAATCCTTTGTGCAAAAGGTGACCAACGAGCGTTTGGGTGCATGGTTTGAGCAAAACCCGACTGAGGGACGCGAGATCGTCCGCAAGGCAGTGGCTGCATCGAGCGCGCGCATGGCTGCTCGCAAGGCTCGCGACCTGGCTCGCGGCCGCAAGGGCCTGCTGGAGTCCGGCGGTTTGCCCGGCAAGCTCAGTGACTGCCAGTCCACCAATCCCGAAGAGTGCGAGTTGTACATCGTGGAGGGCGACAGCGCCGGCGGCTCGGCCAAGGGTGGTCGTGACTCACGATTCCAGGCGATTTTGCCCATTCGAGGCAAGATTTTGAACGTTGAAAAGTCGCGCATTGACCGGGTCTTGCAAAACAACGAAGTGCAAGCCTTGATCACCGCGTTGGGCACGGGTATTCACGACGACTTCGACATGGCGAAGCTGCGTTACAACAAGATCATCTTGATGGCCGACGCCGACGTCGACGGTCAACACATCCGCACGTTGTTGCTTACGCTCTTGTTCCGCTTTATGCGCCCGCTGATCCAAGAGGGCAACGTTTACCTCGCGCAACCACCGTTGTACAAAATGAAATGGTCCGGTCGTGGCGATGTGCAATATGCCTACAGCGATCGCGAGCGTGATTCCGTTATTGAAGCCGGAATCGCCAATGGCAAGAAGCTGCCGAAGGAAGACGGAATCCAGCGCTTCAAAGGTTTGGGTGAGATGCCTGCCAAGGAGTTGTGGGACACGACGATGGATCCTGACCAACGCATCTTGCTGCAAGTCACTCTTGATGATGCAACACAGGCGGACGCACTTTTCTCCGTCTTGATGGGTGAAGACGTAGAAGCTCGCCGATCCTTTATTCAGCGCAATGCCAAGGACGTGAGGTTCCTCGATATCTAGGCCAGTCCTACTTACTCGATGACCTCCCGAAAGGAAAATAGACGTGACGCAGACCCCCACTGATTCGCCGATTTCACGCGTAGAACCGGTTGATCTCGAAGTCGAGATGCAGCGGTCCTACTTGGACTACGCGATGAGTGTGATCGTCGGTCGTGCTTTGCCCGACGTTCGCGACGGCCTCAAGCCGGTGCACCGCCGCGTGCTTTACGCGATGTTCGACGGTGGCTATCGACCTGATCGCGGATACTCGAAGTGTTCGCGTGTCGTGGGCGACGTCATGGGCCAGTACCACCCGCACGGTGACAGTGCTATCTACGACGCACTCGTGCGCTTGGCTCAGTCGTGGTCGTTGCGCTATCCGTTAGTTGACGGCAACGGCAACTTTGGTTCGCCGGGCAATGACCCCGCCGCCGCAATGCGTTACACCGAATGTCGACTTGCTCCGTTGGCCATGGAGGCCATGCGCGACATTGATGAAGACACCGTTGACTTCTCGCCGAACTATGACGGCCGAGCACAAGAACCCGACGTGCTTCCCAGCCGCTTTCCGAACTTGCTCGTCAATGGCAGCTCGGGGATCGCGGTGGGAATGGCGACCAACATTCCGCCACACAACCTGAGAGAAGTCGCCAGTGGCGTCCAGTGGGCGTTGCAGAACCCCGATGCGTCAAGTGATGAGCTCTTGGAAGCCATGCTCGAGCGCGTCAAGGGACCAGACTTTCCCACCCGTGGGCTCATCGTTGGCCGCTCTGGCATTGAGGATGCGTACCGCACCGGTCGCGGTTCGATCACGATGCGAGCAGTGGTTGAGGTTGAGGAAATCAACAACCGCACCTGCTTGGTAGTGAGTGAACTCCCCTACCAGGTGAACCCAGACAACCTTGCGCTGAAGATTGCGGACTTGGTCAAAGAAGGACGCGTTGCTGGGATCGCGGACGTGCGCGACGAAGGTAATGAGCGACTGGGTCAACGTCTGGTGGTCGTGCTCAAGCGTGATGCTGTGGCCAAGGTGGTCTTGAACAACTTGTACAAGCACACCCAACTGCAGGACACCTTCGGGGCCAACATGTTGGCGCTGGTCGATGGTGTTCCGCGCACCTTGCGCTTGGACGAATTTGTTACGCACTACATCGTTCACCAAATTGAAGTCATTGTTCGGCGCACCAAGTACCGGCTGCGCAAGAAGGAAGAGCGCGCTCACATTTTGCGCGCGTACCTCAAGGCGCTGGACGCGCTAGATGCTGTTATTGCCTTAATTCGTCGAAGCGACAGCGTCGAAATTGCCCGTAATGGCTTGATCGAACTGCTCGACATCGATGACATTCAGGCAACGGCGATTTTGGACATGCAGTTGCGCCGCCTGGCAGCCCTTGAGCGTCAAAAGATCATCGATGAAGCAGCCGAAATTGAGCGCGAGATCGCTGAACTGAACGCGATCTTGGCAAGCCCGCAGCGTCAGCGTGAAATCGTCAGCGAGGAATTGGCCGAGGTCGTTGACAAGTACGGCGATGAGCGCCGGACCGGCTTTGTCGCCGCTGAAGGTGAGATGCGCGCCGAAGACCTCATTGCTGAAGAAGATGTGGTCGTCACGATTACTCGGGGCGGGTATGCCAAGCGCACCAAGTTTGACCTGTACCGCTCGCAAAAGCGTGGTGGCAAGGGTGTGCGCGGTGCGGCTTTGAAGCAAGACGACATCGTTGAGCACTTCTTCACCACGACGACACATCACTGGTTGTTGTTCTTTACCAACCGTGGTCGTGTTTATCGCGCGAAGTCTTATGAATTGCCAGAAGCTGGTCGCGATGCGCGTGGTCAACACGTGGCGAACCTGCTCGAGTTCCAACCCGATGAATCCATTGCCCAGGTTTTGACCTTGCGCGACTATGGCCAGGCGCCGTATCTGGTACTTGCGACAAAGAATGGCAAGGTCAAGAAGACCAAGTTGGAGGAGTACGACTCCAATCGTTCGCGGGGCTTGATTGCCATCAACTTGCAAGAAGATGACGAAGTCATTGGCGCCGAATTAGTCTCGCCGACTGACGACCTGCTCTTGGTTTCTCGCAAGGGAATGTCTGTTCGCTTTACCGCCGACGACGCGCAACTGCGTCCGATGGGAAGGGCTACTGCGGGTGTGACCGGAATGAAGTTCCGGGCAGGTGACGCGTTGTTGTCGATGTCAGTGGTTACCGAAGGTGCTTTCGTCTTTACCGTCACTGATGGTGGCTTTGCCAAGCGCACACCGGTTGAGCAGTACCGGGTGCAAAACCGTTCGGGCTTGGGCATTAAGGCCATGAAGCTGGTTGATGCTCGAGGTGCATTGGCCGGTGCATTGGTGGTGGACGCGACCGATGAGGTCCTGGCTGTTACCTCCAATGGTGGCGTGATCCGCTCACGTGTTGATGAAGTCAATCCAACGAGCCGCGACACCATGGGTGTTCGCTATATGAACCTGGTGGAAGATGATGTGGTCCTCGGGATTGCCCGCAATGCGGAATCTGATGACGTTGATGACGACCTAGAGGGTGAAGAGGCCGTTGCTTCGGGAGATGAAACTACCGAGACATCAGATGCGGGTACGACTTCGTGAGTTCGGCCAACGGAGCTGACGGTTCGACGGGTGCCCGTCGAGCTCAATTGCGGTTGAAGCGCATCGATCCCTGGTCTGTGGCCAAAGTGGCGTTCATTTTCTCGGTCGGTATTGCCTTGGCGATCGTGGTAGCCATCGCCTTGCTGTGGTTGCTGTTTAACCAAGCAGGGGTCTTTGATTCAGTAGGTCGGACCTCGACCGAAGTGTTTGGGGGCGGCGTTGATCCACAATCGCTCTTTGGTTTTGGCCAAGTCATGACCCTGGCGGGCGCAGTGGCCATCGTTCAAGTCATTTTGGCGACGGCACTGAGTGCGTTGCTAGCAACGTTTTACAACCTCGCGGCGTATTTCGTTGGGGGTTTGCAAATGGATTTAGTCCAGGACTAGCCCCTGACGTAACCGTTGTGGGCGTGGGATAGATTTTGCGTGCATTCGGGCCTATAGCTCAGACGGTTAGAGCGCTTCCCTGATAAGGAAGAGGTCGGAGGTTCAAGTCCTCCTAGGCCCACCAGTGTTTGATCAGTTGAACTGAAGGAGGCATATCTTGCGTAAGTTCCTCGCGTTGATTAGTCTTTTCGCACTATCCGCATGGATTTATCAACAATTTAGTCGCTCGCGCGCCTATGACACGTTGTGGACCGATGCCACATCGTTTGCTGATGAACCCACGGGGACACCAGACCTTCGTTAAAGGGAGCCTTTGTGCCAGCCAAGACCGCTACTGAATATCGCTCCTTGGATGGAACAGGCAATAATCTCGCTCAAACGGGATTAGGCAGCGCTCCAGGCGTGATGCGCCGTGGGCCCGAGGGGTTTTCCTACGCGGACGGGATTCGACGCCCGCACGATCGCGGGAATGAGCGCACGATTAGTCGGCGCTTGTATGGCCTACAGGAAGTTCTTACAGACCGGGAACGTCCCAATATCAACATGATTGCGGTGCTTTTTGGTCAGTTCCTCAATCACGACAAGGAAGACAACTATTTTTACGGCCACTGGATCGACAACAACAAGAGTTTTGTTACACCGGATTCGCCCTATCAATTCGTGTGGGTGTTAGACCCCGAAGACCCGATTGCGACCTTCCGAGGCCAAAACCGGCTGCTTGACGGCACGCCCTGTGGTTTGCCGTTCAAGCCCAGTACCGGTGATTTTGTCGATGGCATCTTCCACCCAGGAACATTGGCCAGTGGTTATTTGGATCTGACCCAGGTCTACGGCCCCGAAGCGGAAACGCATGAGGCCCTTCGTGAATTTGCTGGTGGTCGCCTCAAGGCTGAGCATTACGTCGGCGAAGCCATGTATCGCACCGAGTTTGGCCCGGTCAAGAAGGAATTTGATGTTGAGAACTTGCCCGCAAGTCGGGCCACCACAGGCCTGAAGGTGGACAGTTCGTTCTCGCGCTTACCGGCGACCGAAGTCGTCACCGCTGGAGATCCTCGAGCTTCGGAAAACATCGGTTTAACGCTGATGCAGATTCTGTTTTTCCGCGAGCACAACTGGCGTGCGGCTCAACTTGAGCAAGCTCACCCCGACTGGGATGACGAAACCCTGTTCCAAGAGGCCCGCCGACGCACGATCGCGGTGTGGCAGCACCTGCTCTTTGATGAGTGGTTGCCGGCAGTCTTCGGTCCAGACATGGTCAAGCGGCTGGGCGACTATTCAGGCTATGACGAAACAGCAGACGCGATGACGGGCGTGGCGTTTGCCACCTTGGGCTTGCGCTTTGGCCACTCGGCTTTGCATCCCTATGCACCGCGAGATGCGTCGGGTGCTTTGTCTTTACACAGCGGTCACCCAGCGATGCCTGAAGACGGAACGTTGCCCAATGTTGGGCAAGTCAACAACGCGATTTCGCCACTGGGGCACATTGCGTTGGCCGGTGGAACACCCGAGCACGTGGTGCGCGGAATGTTGGCAACCCAAGCCCATGATGTGGGATTGGTGTATCACACCGCGATCCATGACATTGCTTTTGTTAGCGGTGGCACCGATTTGTTCACGCTCGACCTGGCGCGTGGTCGCGATAACGGATTGCCGCCGTATCACCAGGTCCGCATCGCGTATGGCGAGTTCGGCGATGAGGGTCCGTGGGACTCCGAAGCGCAGGCAGACACCATTAGTGAAAAGGAAAAGCGCGCA
>CAMCVY010000068.1 GCA_945881995.1 Bifidobacterium breve
AAGCTCAACGAATTCCACCAAGCGACCATCGGGTGAAGTGCCCGAGAAAACCAAGCCGGCTTCTTCCAGCGCTGGACGATAGGTGTTGTTGACTTCGTAACGATGACGATGACGCTCGTCAATCAGTTCCGAGCCATAGGTGCGCTGCACAACAGTGCCGGGGACAAGAGCAGCTGGGAAAAGGCCCAAGCGCATCGTTGCGCCCATGTCGCGCTCACCAGAGACCACATCGTGCTGGTCATTCATGGTCGCAATGACCGGCGTCGAAGTTTCGGGATCGAATTCCGCTGAATCCGCTTTCGCCAAACCGGCCACATTACGAGCGAATTCGATGACCATGCATTGCAATCCAAGACACAGACCCAACGTGGGGATCCGGTTCTCACGCGCATACTTCAACGCGCCCAACTTGCCCTCGATGCCCCGCACACCAAAACCGCCAGGCACGCAGATCGCGTCGACACCAGCCAACTCCTGGGCAGCCCCAGCCGGTGATTCGCAATCATCGGACGCAACCCAACGCAGGTTTACTCTCGCATCGTTGGCAAACCCGCCAGCGCGAAGGGCTTCAGTGACAGAGAGATACGCATCGGGGAGGTCAATGTATTTGCCCACCAGCGCAATGGTCACCTCGTGCGTGGGGTGATGCACATGGCGCAACAACTCATCCCATGCAGTCCAATCAACGTCACGGAAGTTCAGACCCAAGCGACGAACAAGAAAGGCGTCAATACCTTCTTTATGCAGCACTTTCGGAATGTCATAGATGCTTGGCGCGTCACTGGCAGCGACCACGGCCTCTTCGTCAACGTCACACATCATGGAAACCTTGCGCTTAATGCCATCGGGGACCGGCCGGTCAGCGCGCAACACGATGGCGTCAGGCTGGATTCCGATGTTGCGCAGCGCCGCTACCGAGTGCTGGGTGGGTTTGGTCTTCAGTTCCCCAGACGGCCCGATGTAAGGCAAGAGGGAAACGTGCAGCACGAAGGTGTTATCGCGGCCAATTTCGTGCCTAACCTGGCGCACAGCCTCAAGAAAGGGCAAGGACTCAATGTCACCCACGGTGCCGCCCACTTCGGTGATGACAACGTCGATTCCCTCGCCACCCATGTCCAAGATGCGCGACTTAATCTCATTGGTGATGTGCGGAATGACCTGCACCGTGTCACCGAGATATTCGCCGCGACGTTCGCGAGCGATAACCGTTGAATACACCTGACCGGTGGTCACGTTGGCCGAACCATGCAAATTCGTGTTGAGGAAACGCTCGTAATGTCCGATGTCAAGGTCGGTTTCCGCGCCGTCATCGGTAACAAAGACTTCACCATGTTGAAATGGGTTCATCGTCCCTGGGTCAACATTGAGATAAGGGTCAAGTTTTTGCATGGTGACGCTTAGTCCTCTAGCGGTGAGCAGATTGCCCAGCGAGGACGCGGTTAAACCTTTACCAAGGGACGATGCCACTCCACCGGTAACAAAAATGTGCTTGGTGGAATTGGTGGCTGCCAAGAGGGGCTCCCGCGGTATGAACTAGCTGACTTTGCACGATTCGAATGAACCGCCCACGGGATTACAACCTATCATCGACCCTTCGGTCCTGGACGCGGCACGCAGATTACCTGCCTATTTCAATGAACTCAGGAACGTCCCGATGGCACCAAAAGTCCCAAACCGCCCCTGGGCGCCAGCAGCCAAGGCATAGACGGCGGCAATCCGACCACGCGCCTTGCCCACCTGCTCGGTCACCGACAACCGGGCTTGATTACTGGGTGCTTTCCAGATCTTGACCAAAGCCGAATCCTTGAGTGTGTTCCCCGGGGTCGCAATGACCGTCACCACGGAATTGCCTGCCAAAGCCCCGCCCACGTCGCTCAACGTGGTCGCCGGAGCCGAAGGACTGGAGTCAGGTACGACAAAAAGCACCAGATCAGCCTTTTTTGAGGGCGTGCCCGTCAAAGTTATGGCTTGCACTGAGGCCAGGGCATCCAGAAATCCTTTAGCTTGTTGATTATCCACTCCGACCGCGGCCTTGTTAGCAGTCGAGATGGCATCGGCTAACGCGACCTGCACCCGAGTTCCTGGTTCACCAGAAACCGCAGCGGTGCCAGCTGGAGCAAGTCGCGTAGCCAAATCATCAAGGGAAACTTGTTGTTCCGGCGCAATGAACTTGTCGGAAAGAGCGACTCCACCCGTGACCGTTCCGCCAGCTTGCGTAACTGCCTCAGCGAGTTTTGCCGCTGTCTCAGGTGCGATGCCGGGAGCAAGGACGACGACGACTTTGCGCCCCTTGAGCTGGTTAGCGATCAGACTTGATTGAGCGCTGTCGAGGAAGCTGTCTTCGCCGCTGATTCGTTGGTTAGCTGCCTTTTCGGCCTGCGTCAACGTCGCGACCTCGGAATTCTTGGCTGCCAGGGATTTGCCGAATGGCCCCACGCCAACTAAGACTGTGGCGCCCAAGACAATCCCGACGAGCAACAACGCAACCCCGGCTCCCACGAACCATCGCACCCGGCCCTGCGGAGAGGCAAAAAGGGAAGCCAACCTTCCCGGCTCGCCCGATTCACGGGTCAAGATTTCCAGCGTGGACAACGTGACTAAGCGACCGCCACCATCAAGGCGGGCTAACGCTGAACTGGCAGTTTCTTCGCGCGGGCGATCCATGAGCGCGATGAGGGATTCATCAACGACCTCAGTTCCGCCAATAACTACCGAGCGAGCGCCTGCGCTAAACAGGAGCCACGCTGCACCTTCAACGATGGACCACTGGTCACTGACGACAACGGCCAACGGCTGATCATCAACGTCCTCGTTGGCTTGACGCCGGTCCGCATCACCAACGAATGCAATATCAGCGAAAACCTTGAGGTCCTTGGCTCCGGCAACACCTTCCGGCCCAGCGGTGGCCACCACCACGTCGGCGATCGAAGCCGCCAACCTGGCTTGCGCGGGTGCAATCCTGCCGGCGATGAGGAGAACCACACTCCCACGCACCGCCTCACTCAGTTCAGGATCCGGCTTCACTTCCGCGCCTGACGTGCGTAACAAGGCAACAGTGTCAGACAACAAGGCCTCAGTTCGGGTGCGTACTCCCCCGGACAGTTCCGCACGGGCTGCATCTTCGATCAAGATCGCGGCCGTACACAACCGCCCCTGCGCGACCACTTTGTCATGTTGCACGAGTGAGTTGCCGGTGATTTCGACTCGCTCCCCGTCACGCAAAAACGAGGCCGACGTCCCGACCGAATCCACCACGGTCACGCCAGCATCAACCAACATCATGGGACCGGTGGCCGGAAAGCGTCCTGAATAACTAGGGCTCACGTTCACCACCGCACCCACGCCCGCGCTAACGATCGAAGCGGCAAGGGATCGATCCATATCCAAAACATCAAGTACGAGGGCATCTCCGCGCTGGCTTCGCGCGATGGTCTCGGTGACATTGAGCCCAGTGCGCAGGGTGTATCCCTGGACTGACTCGTCTGCCGAGTCAGTCTCAGCCCTACGTCGACCGCGACTCATGCCCTGTCCTGCGCTTTCATCTGTCCAGCTGTCACAAGGAGCTCTTCAGCATGGGCTAATCCGGCTTGCGAATCGGCCAATCCGGCAAGCATTCTGGTGAGCTCGCCGGCCCGCTGTGAACCATCGAGTTCCACGATAGTGGCTCGGCTTGCGTCATCATCGCGCACAACAACGAAGTGCTGATCCGCAAAGGCAGCGACCTGAGGCAAATGCGTAACGATGACGACCTGTGCTTGCTGACCAAGCCGCGCTAGACGCAAACCCACATCCACTGCTGCGCGTCCGCCTACCCCAGCATCGACTTCATCAAAGACAAAGGTCCCGACCGGATCCGCACCTGCCAACACCACCTCAAGGGCCAACATGACCCGGGACAGTTCACCACCGGATGCACCCTTGTGGAGGGGAACGGGGGTCGCGTCAGCGCGAGGTTGTAACAAGAAGGCCACATCGTCCGCCCCGGTTGGGCCATGCGTTGTTGCGCTCACATCGACCGTGAGTGACGACGACGGCATGGCTAACGCATGCAGTTCCTGAGTGACCGAAGCGGAGAGTTGGCCGGCAGTCTTTGTGCGTTGCTGGGAAATCTTTGCGCTCAATTGGTTGAGCCGGGTCGTTAGTTCATCAATGCGCGCCACCAGTTGCGCCACTAGTTCATCGCCCTCAGGAGCTGCCACTAACTCCTCTGCAGCCGCTCGCCAGGCGATGACCTGCTCCAATGATTGAGTAGGGCCACCAAATCGTCTACACAATTCAGACAGCTGGCTGCGACGCTGTTGGATCTGCTCCAAGCGACCTGGCTCAACGTGGAGGTCAGCCAGATACGCCCGCAAGTGCGCCGACACATCGTCGACCAGGATCTGCAATTCCTGCAGTTGGCTACCACTGGGCTCCAAGGCCGCATCGCGACCAACGACGGATGACAGCGCTTTATGGGCAGTGGCTATCGATGATTGCGCGTGACCAGTTGCCTCGTCATCACTTCCCTGCAAGGCAGTCAATGCAACAGCGGCTGCCTCCACCAATTCATCCACGCTTTCTAGACGCACTGCCTCTTGCTTCAGTTCCGCATCTTCACCCACGCGTGGATTAACAGCGACAATCAACTCCAGCCCAAGGACGGCTTCTTCACGACGAACGACCAGCTGGGCCGAATCCTTGGTTGCCTCCAGCAACTGAGCCTGAATACCTTCGCGCTGATTCCACACCTCTCGATGTTCAGCGACGCGTTGTTGATGATCCGAGCCGGCGGATCGATCCAGAAGGTCGCGCTGCAAACTCGCGCGGCGCAACAGTAACTGATCGGATTGCCCATGAATTGCTGTGAGTTCTTCGCCCAATTGCGCCAGTGTCGTAGCCGGCACACTCGCACCGCCAGCAAACGCCCGCGAACGACCCTCGCTACTGACCGTGCGACGTAGCACGAGAAGTTCGCCGTCAATTTCCCCGCCCGCCTCACTCACCCAGTCAACTACTGCGCTGGGAACAGCACTCCAGATTCCTTCAACCGCAAGGCGTTCTCCGCTTACCTGCGTCGCCGGAACCTTTCCACCAGCCAACAGGGACAGCGCCGTAAGCACCGTGGTCTTTCCTGTCCCTGTCTCGCCGGTAAGAACCGTCAGGCCAGGTTTAAGTTCCAAGGCAACGTCATGAACGATTGCCGAACCGGAAATGCTCAGCTCATCTAACATGTCAGCCTCGTCCGGTTCCTCGCCAGCCGTTAACTGGCAGATCGAACTTGTCCACGAGACGGTCGGTAAAAGGCGACTGTTGCAAACGAGCCAACGAAATCGATTGTTGGCCTCGGCGAACCTCCACGCGCGATCCTGGCGGAAGGTCTACTGATCGACGTCCGTCACAACACAAAACCGCGTCCACACTCGTGGCGAGGACTTCGAGAGCAACCACCGAATCTGGACCGACGACCAAGGGTCGTGCAAAAAGCGCGTGGGCACTGATGGGGACAACAAGCAATGCATCAACATTCGGCCAGACGACCGGGCCCCCAGCAGAAAACGCATAGGCGGTTGAACCCGTCGGCGTCGCACAGACCACACCATCGCCACCCCATCGCGACAACGGACGGCCGTCCACTTCGACAATCATTTCCACCATGCGCTCGCGTCCCGCTTTTTCTACGGTCGCTTCGTTGATAGCCCAGCCGCGAGCAATTTCAGATCCATTGCACGTCGCTACAACGTCGAGAGTGACTCGCTCCTCAACGATGTAATCGCCAGCGACCACCTGTGACACCACTTTCTCTGTGTCATTGCCTTCGGCTTCAGCCAAAAAGCCCACATGGCCCAAATTCACACCGAGCAAGGGAACATGAGCCTCGCGCGTGATCTCCGCAGCGCGCAACAACGTTCCATCGCCACCAAGAACCACAGCCAGGTCCGCGTTCGCTTCATCTAGCGAAACAGGAACTACGCCATCGACGTCAAGATCGGCTGCTT
The DNA here is from genome assembly GCA_945881995.1 of Bifidobacterium breve. GTDB lineage: Bacteria > Actinomycetota > Actinomycetes > UBA12327 > UBA12327 > AcAMD-2. Next base: position 5,979 of record CAMCVY010000068.1, read on the forward strand.
CGTCGGTAAGAGCGCGAACCGTCAGACCCTGGGCCAAAAAAGCCTGCGCCATCTCGCGGGCCGCAAGCAAGGCCACGTCACGACCGGTATGAGCGATCAAGAGCACACTCGAGGGCACGCGCGTTGGACTCACGAAGGACCCTCCTTAATAGCTCGATCAAGTTCAACGGGATTCAACGCTTGGGCACCGTGCCCCAGCCACAAGAAATACTCGACATTGCCAGCGGGACCGGGCAAGACACTGGCCGTGACTCCCCTGACACCCCAACCTAACGCGAAAGCACTGTCAGCGATGGTACTCACCGCAGCGGCTCGCTGCGCTGGCTCGCGAACAACCCCACCGGTGCCGAGCGCCTCCTTGCCCACCTCAAACTGTGGCTTGACCATGACCACCACATCGGCAGTGGTTGAGCAACACCCCACCAACGCCGGCAACACCAAGGTTAGCGAAATAAAAGACAGGTCAGCCACGACCAGATCCACCAGGCCACCGATCTGCTCGGAGGTCAAGGTGCGGACGTTGGTTCGATCAACGACCTCGACTCGATCCGAGCTTTGGATTGACCAGGCCAGCTGGCCATACCCCACATCTACTGCCACGACGTGCTCAGCGCCTCTGCGCAACAACACATCGGTGAACCCGCCCGTAGATGCGCCTGCATCCAAACATCGCTTTCCAGCAACAACTATGTCGGGCCACGCATCAAGCGCACCCGCAAGTTTGTGTGCGCCACGCGAGACATAACCCAAGTCAGCTTCATCGGACAGCACAACAATGGAGACGTTGTCCTCGACTTGCGTGGCTGGCTTAGTCGCAATGTTTCCCTGGACCTTCACCCGCCCATCAGCGATTAATTCAACAGCCTGCTCACGCGAACGAGCCAAGCTCCTACGAACCAATTCGGCATCTAGCCTGCGTCGAGGCACGACGACACTCTCAGTCTTGGTCGAGTGTGAGCATCGCATCTTGCAGGGCGCGATGAACCTGGGTGAAAACAGCTGGATGATCACTCACCGGCAACTGGTCAAGGTCACGCAGTTCCGCAATGGCTGCATCGACACGAGGGTCCCCTGTTTGCACATCAAGGGGGAGCAAGCCTTGGCTATCCACGGACGCACCGGATTCGGCTGTCTCTGAAATCTCTGGGTTTGACTGGTTCACAGGCTCCACGCTATCTATCTAGCCCGACCACATCAACGACCTGGTCCTCTTGAGCCCACGCCGCAGCAGCCGCACAGCGGACGCCATCAACCCCATCAGCACTTTGTCCTTGATCCCGAGCAGGTGCAGTCACCACGACAACTGCGCCTTCCAGATGGGCGAACCACCCGCGGTGTTCCCACCGCTGGCCTGAGTTAGCAATGTCGCTCACGATGTCGCGAATAAAGACCTGCTCGGTCACGAGCCCTTGCAAGTCGGCGGCGATGAGGTCTGGACGCTGGTCTACCGATGCCAGAACCGCTTGCTTGGCCGAACAGATCCCAGATAAGACCAACAAACTGGTCAACCCCGCATTAATAGCTCCGGCAATGTCAGTGTCCAAACGATCACCGATCACCAAGGCGTTCTTGGCTTGAAAGCGGTCGATTGCGTTGCGGTACAACGTCGGTTCTGGTTTGCCCGCAACCAGCGGGGTCACGCCACTGGCTTCTTGCACAGCGGCGACAAAAGCTCCACTTCCCGGGGCTATGCCCTGCGGTGTGGGGAAGGTGCGATCCGTGTTGGTCGCAACGAACAAGGCGCCGGCGGCAACCGCGTAACTTGCCGCAGCCAGATCCCGCCACGAAATATCTGGACCAAAACCCATCAGGATCGCTACAGCCTCAGGGCTTGAAGGCGCCACCGCACGCAAACCTGCGGCTTCCACCGAAGCGCTGACCCCTACACCTCCAACAATGCCAACGG
>CAMCVY010000069.1 GCA_945881995.1 Bifidobacterium breve
CTACCGACCTCTCTCCCAAGCCCATGCGCATAGGGCTGGACGCGGATGACCTCGCTGCGTGCGTGGATGCAGCACTGGGGAACATCTTCGCCCATACCACCGAGGGCGTGGGGTTCTCCGTCAGCGCTCAACCATGGATTGATGAAAAAATCCACATCGTTATTGAAGACCAGGGCAAGGGTTTATCGGCAAATGCGAACCGACTGAGTCAGCGCGGCGTGAGCGGATCGGGATCAACGGGCCTTGGTATGGACATCATGCGTCGCACTGCCGAATCCACGGGTGGTCACTTTGAGGTTACCGAGTCCCCCACAGGTGGCGTACGCATCAATCTTTCATTTGCGAAGGTGAAGAATTAGCGAACAAAAGGATCAATAGCGATGGCCACAAAGATCAACGTCAAGTACGTGATTGATCCTTGGAACAGGCGCATCGGGCGGACTATCGTTTCGTCAAGCTCCTGACGAGCTGCCGACAGAATTCGATGCGCTTCATACAAGAAAAGACCGCCAAGCACGCTAGCAGTTCCTACGTAAACCCAGCTCATGTTGGCAACGGGCCAAAGAATGAGCGTGGTGGCCACCATGAGGTAGGAATAAATCACGATCGATTTAGCCACCACCTGTTGGTCAGCAACGGCTGGCAACATCGGAACATTCGCGGCCACATAATCATCGCGATAGCGCAGCGATAATGGCCAATAGTGCGGTGGAGTCCAAAAGAAGATCACCATAAAGAGCACGATGGGTGTCCAGGATAACGATCCAGTCACCGCACTCCACCCGATCAGCACCGGCATGCACCCGGCTGCGCCACCCCAGACGATATTTTGCGAAGTTCGTCGCTTGAGCAAGATGGTGTAGCCCAACACATAAAACGCAATTGCAAACGCGGCGAGGGCCGCTGACAAGACATTGACCGTTGCGGCCAACCACACCACAGAAGCGACCGACAAAACGGTGCCAAAAATCGTGGCTTGTGCAGGTTCAATTAACCCCGTCGCCAGTGGTCGGTCGGCTGTGCGATGCATAACTGCATCAATGTCGCGATCGATAACGCAATTGAAAGTATTGGCTCCCCCGGCGGCCAACGATCCGCCAATGAGAGTCGCAATCACCGTCCACACATCTGGCAGGCCGCCGGCCGCCAGAAACATGGTGGGAACCGTGGTAACTAAAAGAAGCTCAATAATGCGTGGCTTGGTCAGGGCTAGATAACCCTTAAACCGCTTAGTGAGCGGCACTGCGGATCCAGAGCCGCCAAAGCCAGCCTCTACAGGCTCATCTTGGCGCGGATCTACGGCAGTCACGGCCACCCTTCGGTTGGTGTATTGGTCAGTCTAGCCGCCTAGATAGGGTGTGTTCGTCGCGCCTAGTCAAGCACGTAGGGAAGGAGCCCAGCCGGTGAGCGGGAGCCCAAGTTCATCGTCCGCCGAGGTCCCCACCGACCTAGAAGCGCGAGCCATAGCCACGGCCCGCATCTTGACCATGGACGCGGTCCAAAAGGCCGGCAACGGTCACCCCGGCACCGCGATGGCCCTGGCACCTGTTGCCCACCACCTCTTTCAACACGTCATGGCACACGACCCCAACGATCCGCACTGGATTGGTCGCGATCGCTTTATTTTGTCCCTTGGACACTCCAGCCTCACGCTCTACCTGCAACTGTTTCTGTGCGGCTACGGCCTTGAAATGGACGACATCAAACAGCTACGACAGTGGGGTTCGCTCACACCAGGACACCCTGAGTGGCAGCACACTGCCGGAGTCGAAACCACCACTGGGCCTTTGGGTCAAGGAATTGGTAATGGCGTGGGCATGGCCTTGGCTGCTCGCCACGAGCGACACCTACTCGACCCCACCGCGACGCATTCCATCTTTGATCACCGCATCTGGGTGCTGGCATCGGATGGCGACATTGAAGAAGGCGTCAGCGCCGAAGCCTCATCGTTTGCGGGTCGACAGGAACTCGGCCTGCTCAACGTCATCTACGACGACAACCAGATCACCATCGACGGGCCCTCAAGCCTTTCCCTCAGTGAAGATGTTGCCGGTCGCTACCTCGCTTATGGCTGGCACGTGCAAACGGTTGAGCGTGCCGCGAACGGCGATGTTGACCTACCCGCCTTCGCTGCAGCGTGCGAGGCCGCCACAAGCGAGACTGCCAAGCCCAGCTTGATCGTCCTCAAGACCACCATCGCTTGGCCCGCACCGTCAGCTCAAAACACTTCCGCATCGCACGGCAGCGCCCTGGGCGCGGACGAAATCGCTGCGACAAAGTCTGTTCTCGGATTTGATCCGGAACAACAATTCGCGATCGATGACGACGTTTTGAACCACACGCGCCAGGCTAAGGTTCGCGGCGCCCAACTGCACAACGAGTGGAACCAGGCTCGCGCGAAGTGGCAAGCCGCTCATCCCGAGCAGGCCGCACTCCTTGATCGACTTGAGTCCGGGGAACTGCCGGCGAACTGGTCCGCATCGTTACCCACCTTTGATGTCGGCACCCAGGTCGCGACGCGTAAAGCTTCCGGAGCCGTAATCAATGCCCTCGCGGGACAATTGCCTGAATTGTGGGGCGGCTCAGCAGACCTCGGCGAGTCCAACAACACCCACATCAAGGGTGCGGACCATTCCATGCCGGCTACGCCTGGCGGGGCCAACATCGCGTTCGGTATTCGCGAGCACGCGATGGGCTCGATCATGAACGGAATCGCCCTTCACGGTCGTAGCAAAATATTTGGCGGCACGTTCTTGGTCTTCAGTGACTACATGCGCCCTGCCGTTCGACTCGCAGGACTCATGGGACTGCCCGTGACCTATGTGTGGACACACGATTCGATCGGCTTGGGTGAAGATGGGCCCACTCACCAGCCCATCGAACATTTGGCCGCGCTGCGAGCCATCCCCAACCTCAACGTGATTCGCCCAGCCGATGCAAACGAGACAGCTGCGGCTTGGCATGTGGCATTGACGAGTACGTCCACCCCGACTGCTTTGATTTTGACTCGTCAGGATGTTCCAGTTCTCGATCGATCGGGTGCCACCACAACTAGTGACGACAGCGACCCCTTGACCAAGGGCGCCTACACGATTTCACCTGCTGACAATCCTGAGGTGATTTTGATCGCGACGGGATCTGAAGTCGTCTTGGCTCTGCAGGCTCAAGCATCGCTGAAGGCTCAAGGAGTTGCTTCCTCGGTGGTCTCCATGCCCTGTGTGGAAATCTTTCGCAATCAGCCGCAGGCGTATCGCGACGAAGTATTGCCACCGGCTGTGCGTGCGCGGGTCTCGATCGAAGCAGGCATTACGCCACCATGGCGAGAGTTTGTTGGCGATGGCGGACGAAGCATTGGCATTGACCATTACGGTGCATCGGCCAATGGATCGACCTTGTATCGAGAATTTGGAATTACGGTAGAAGCTGTGGTGCAGCAAGCCTTGGTCGCGAAGGGCCAGAACTAGCCTTCCCAGACTTCGCCACGGACTTTGGCAATGGCTTCAGCCAAGATAGCGTCGCCATCTTCCTTGCTCCGACGTTCGCGAACATACGCTAGGTGGGTCTTATACGGCTCGTTCTTTTGTGCCGATGGCGGATTGGCCTTGTCCTGACCGGCTGGAGCTCCACACTTGGGGCAATCCCACACCTCAGGGATTTCAGCATCACTAGCAAAAGATGGCGATACTTCGTGGCCTGAGGCGCACCAAAAACTGATGTACACCCGTGGGGCGGCTTCGCCACGTTCGGCTTCGCCCATGGGGCCTGCGCCAACTCGACTACCGCGAATTGCACTTCCGCCAGCCATGAAGATCCTCCCTAGAGCCCATTGTATCGATACCTATGTACCGTGCCGTGCTCAACCAACTCGTACTGTGTCGGCTGGTTAGTTTGCTGCCTTGAGTACTAGCCCTAAACCAAACACGCAAACGGCCCACACTAGTCCCACAGCAACAGTAAATCTGTCGAGGTTCTTTTCCACGACCGACGAGCCGCCGAGTGAAGAAGACATTCCGCCACCGAAAAGGTCAGATAATCCACTGCCCTTGCCCTTGTGCAACAGCACCAAAACGAGCAACAGCAGACTCGTAACGATCTGGACGATTCCCAGAAACACGATCATGACTGACCCCTCTGACAATGGGCGGGCGGAGTGTGGCTGTTAAGGATACGCATGCGCCTAGAGCACGATTTCATCACGGTAGCGGACGATCCGCGCAAAGGTCTCTATCTCCAGGCTTGCGCCACCCACTAGGCCCCCGTCAATATCGGCCTGGGCCATGATTCCGGGGGTGTTGGCTGCGTTGACAGACCCGCCATAGAGCACCCGAATCCCAGCGGCAACGGACTCCCCGAAGGACGCCTCAACCGTGCTACGCAGGGCAGCCGCTACCTCTTGGGCATCGTCGACGGTAGCCACCTGTCCGGTGCCGATGGCCCAGATGGGTTCATAGGCAAGCACGGTCTTGGCTACCTGCTCCGGCGCCAGACCCTCCAGCGCGGCCTCGAGCTGGCTCACACAATGTTCAACCTGAAGCCCCTGTTGGCGCACCTCAATAGGTTCACCTACACAAATGATGGGCGTAATGGCGTTGCGTAAAGCGGCTTTAACTTTTGCATTGATTAGTTCGTCATCTTCAAGGTGAAACTGACGTCGCTCGGAGTGTCCAACGACCACGTAACTACATCCCAATTTCGCCAGCATCACACCGCTGATGTCCCCGGTTCGCGCTCCCCCATCCAATTCGCTCACATCTTGGGCACCATAGGACAAGCGCAACTTGTCGCCATCAACCAACGTTTGAACTGATCGAATGTCAGTGAAAGGTGGGCACACCACAACATCGACCTCGTCAAAGTCTTGCGGCCTCAAGCTAAAGACCAGTTTTTGTACCGAGGCGATCGCCTCAAGGTGATTGAGGTTCATCTTCCAGTTGCCCACCATCAAGGGTTTACGAGCCACGCTCATGCTTTGTCCTCCAGCACACTCAAGCCAGGAAGTTCCCGGCCCTCTAGGTATTCCAAACTTGCCCCACCGCCGGTAGAGATGTACCCAAATTGCTCGTCGGCAAACCCTAGATGGCGCACCGCGGCGGCTGAGTCTCCCCCGCCCACAACCGTGAAGGCCGGTGAGCTGGCCATCGCTTGCGCAACCGCCCGCGTTCCATTGGCAAACGCATCAAACTCAAAGACCCCCATGGGCCCATTCCAAAAGACAGTGACGGCATCGGAGAGCGCTCCAGCAAACATCTGCGCAGATTCAGGCCCGATGTCCAACCCCATCCAGTCGTTGGGGATGGAGTCAACGCCGACAACGGTGAATTCAGCATCGCTGGCGAATCGATCCGCAACAACGATGTCAGTTGGCAAAACAAGGTCCACGCCAACTGCCTGCGCCTTGGAAATGTACCCACGACACTGTTCCACGAGGTCAGGTTCTAACAAACTCGCACCCACGCCGTAACCCATGGCCGCCAAGAAGGTGTACACCATCCCGCCGCCAATGAGGATTCGATCAGCCTTGCCCAAGAACGTCTCGATCACACCCAACTTGTCCGAGACTTTTGATCCACCCAGGACAACGACGTAAGGCCGCTCGTCACCTCGCGTCAGGCGTTGCAATACGGACACTTCAGAGGCAATCAGTCTTCCAGCGGCATGGGGAAGCCTCACAGCAATGTCGTAGACACTCGCGTGTTTGCGGTGACTGACGCCAAAGCCATCTCCCACATACAAGTCAGCCAACTGCGCAAGTTGATCCGCAAAGGCCCCACGTGCAGCATCGTCTTTGGACGTTTCGGCTTCGGTGAATCGTAAGTTTTCAAGCAAGGCGACCTGGCCATCCGCCAAACCAGCCACCACGCCTTGGGCTTGTTCGCCCACGGTTGTTGGACTAAATGCGACAGGGGCATCAAGCAGCTCGCCCAATCGAACAGCAACCGGCTGCAAGGACAATGCCGCCACTACCTGACCTTTGGGTCGCCCGAGGTGGGACATCACCACGACACGAGCCCCTCGGGCCGCAAGGTCACTAATCGTTGGCAGTGCTGCTCGGATCCGCCCATCATCGGTGATGGCGACGGTGCCCTCTGGGAATGTCTCTAACGGAGTATTTAGATCAGAGCGAACAAGGACAACTTTGCCTTGAACCTGAAGGTCATCAATGGATTGCATAGAAGTAGTAAACGCCGCTGTCACACTAAAGCGATGCGCCGACGAGGGTCGCCAAGTCAATCAATCGATTGGAGTATCCCCACTCGTTGTCGTACCAGCCGACAATCTTGACCTGGTCGCCTTGGACCATCGTCAATCCGGCGTCCAAGGTGCATGACGCTGGCGAGTTGACGATGTCACTCGACACGATGGGGTCTTCGGTGTATTCCAAGATTGCGCTCAACGGACCGCTAGCAGCAGCTGCTGCAAAGGCTGCGTTGACTTCGTCACGCGTGGTCTCACGAGACAAGGTCACGACCAAATCCGTCACAGAACCGGTGGGAACGGGCACGCGGAGCGAAATACCGTCGAGCTTTCCCTTCAGCTCTGGGATCACCAGTGCAGTGGCCTTGGCCGCCCCAGTCGACGTCGGGATGATGTTGATTGCCGCCGCACGCGCACGCCGCAAGTCTTTGTGCGGGAAGTCGAGGATGACCTGGTCATTGGTGTACGCATGAATGGTGGTCATGAGGCCGCGCTCAATGCCAAAGGAGTCCAACAAGACCTTGGCCATAGGCGCAACACAGTTAGTAGTACAAGAGGCATTGGAGATGATGGTGTGCTGAGCGGGATCGTAGAGGTGATCGTTGATGCCCATGACGATCGTGATGTCTTCGTTGGACGCCGGGGCCGAAATGATGACCTTCTTGGCGCCAGCAGCAAGGTGAGCCTTGGCCTTTTCGGCGTCAGTGAAGATACCGGTGGACTCAATGACGATATCCGCGCCTAAAGCTCCCCACGGGAGCTCGGAGGGGTTGCGAACAGCCAATGCCGCAAAAGAGTTGCCGTCAACGGAGAGGGAATCCCCGGATGCTTGGACGTCACGGCCCAGACGGCCCAGGATGCTGTCGTACTTGAGCAGGTGTGCCAGCGTCTCGTTGTCGGTGAGGTCATTGACTCCGACAATTTCAATATTGGGGTTGTCTAACGCGGCCCGGAAGAAATTTCGGCCAATGCGGCCAAATCCGTTGATGCCCACCTTGACTGACACCGTGACTCCTCTTCACTCAGTAAATTGACGTGCCTCAGAGCCTAGCGACCGGTGCGTTCTACCCGAAGAACGCCGTACCTTAGGGCTCCATGTCGGGTGTCAGGTCGGCCTCAGTATCGGGAATACCCAAGTCCGACGCCCTCTTGTCAGCCATGGCGAGGAGTCGCCGGATACGTCCGGCGATCGCATCCTTGGTCATCGGTGGATCTGCCAAGGCGCCCAACTCTTCCAGGCTGGCCTGACTGTGTTCGGTGCGCAAGCGACCAGCTTCGAGCAAGTGATCGGGAATGTCCTCACCAAGGATTTCAAGCGCTCGCTTGACTCGGGCACCGGCCACAACAGCCGCCCGTGCCGAACGACGAAGGTTCGCATCATCGAAGTTAGCCAACCGGTTGGCCGTGGCACGGACCTCGCGACGCAGGCGACGCTCCTCCCAAGCCAATACGGATTCATGAGCGCCTAGGCGAATCAGCAACTGGCCGATGGCGTCCCCGTCGCGCAAGACCACACGATCTACCCCACGCACTTCACGAGACTTGGCCACCACACCCAATCGGCGTGCAGACCCCA
>CAMCVY010000070.1 GCA_945881995.1 Bifidobacterium breve
TGGGCGAGGGCGTAGTTCAATCACTCGGGAGCGAAACTCGACAGCCGGATGCTGTTGCACTGCGAGAGCTAGGACCTGCGTCATCAAAGTGCCGTCGCCGCCTCCGACCTCGCACACGTCAATGACGCCGAAATACCCGCCGCCGTGTAAGTGCTCGATGGCGTAGCTGAGGTGGTGAACCAATCCCTCGGCCACAGCCGTTGAGTGGCTAGGGGCGGTGGCGAAGTGGTCAGCCGGCCATTGGCCTGAATAGAACGTGTTGGCGGATCCGGTCCACGCCTCTACCCACGATTGCATGGGGCTATCCAACCGCTACCCTTGAGGTGATCGTCTGGTACCCGTCGCGGACTGGAACGGAGGCACTCATGGACACCTCAACCACACGGCCAGCTCGCTTGCGAGTGGGTCTGATTGGCGCGGGCCGGGCCGGCACCGTTGTCACCGCAGCACTTTCGCGTGCTGGTCACCAGGTTGTTGCTGTTTCTGCTGTTTCGGACAAGTCAAAAGCCCGCGCGGCACAGTTACTCCCGCAGGCGATGGTGTGCGATCCGCTGGCTGTGTGTGAACAAGCCGAACTGGTCGTGTTGGCTGTTCCCGATGATGCTCTCGCCGACTTGGTCTCTGGATTGGTACGAGCCGGCGCAATCTCAGCAGGAAAGATTGTTGTACACCTGAGCGGTCGCTTTGGCAGTGAAGTCCTCACTCCGGCTCACGAGGTGGGTGCGCTGTGTGTCGCTCTGCATCCAGCGATGACACTGACGGGTGAGGTCTACGAGGTTGATCGGCTTGATGGTTGCCCATTCGGTATCAGTGCCTCCGAGGAATCTCGCCCGGTTGCCGAGGCGCTGGTGGTGGAAATGGGCGGCGAACCACAATGGATTGAGCCCCACGCACGCGTTCTGTATCACGCTGCGTTATCCCATGCGTCTAATCACCTCGTCACCCTCATCGCGCAGTCACAGGACATGCTTGCCGAAGCCGGAATCGAAAATCCTGGCCAGTTTCTTGGCCCACTCACCTCAGCCTCGCTTGATAATGCGCTGCGATGGGGTGATGGGGCTTTGACCGGACCGGTATCTCGTGGCGACGCCGCCACAGTGGCCTCGCACGTGAGCGGATTAGCCGAGGCCGCGCAGACGGGGACAGAACGAAGTGGTGTGGAAACCTACGTTGCACTGGCTAAGGCCACGGCGATTCGAGCCGCTAGCAGTCATCGCATTACGGCCAGCCAAGCCGATGCAGTTCTTGATGCTTTGGCATCGGATGACTAGTCAGCAAGCGCCGTTGGTGGCGCGAACAGTTGCCGAGCTGAAAAGCCACCTTGACCAATTGCGCATCAAGCGCGCTGGTGCACCTGTGGTGTTTGTTCCCACCATGGGCGCACTTCACGATGGGCATCGAGCGTTGATGACTCGAGCAAGTCAGTACAACGGCATATCGGTGGCCTCGATTTTCGTGAATCCCACGCAGTTTGGCCCCAACGAGGACCTCGCAAAGTATCCGCGCACCTGGGAAGCGGATTTACAACTATGCGCCGACGAGGGAATCAATGTTGTCTTCGCTCCCACGGTTGACCAGATGTACGGCGACAATCCTGAGAGCACACTGTCGGCTGGACCTTTAGGTGCGCGCCTAGAAGGAGCCCAGCGACCGGGTCACTTTGATGGTGTGGTCACCGTTGTTGCGAAGTTGTTTGACATGGTCCACCCGGATCGGGCCATCTTTGGTCAAAAGGATGCGCAGCAAGTGGCCGTGATCCGGTCCATGGTTCGCGACTTGGAGTTACCTATTGAGATTGAAGCCTTCCCGACAGTGCGAGACAGTGACGGCCTGGCGATGTCATCTCGCAATGTCTATCTTTCACACACCGAGCGCGAACAGGCGCTAGCTATTCCCCGCGCACTTGTGGCTGCAGACCAAGCTGGCTCAGAGGGTGTACAGGCAGTGCTGGAAGCGGCGACCAACGAACTAGCTGGTGAGCCTGAGATGCACGTCCGGTACGTCGAGTTGGTGCGTCCAGACACCCTTGAGCCGGTCCCTGCAAATTTTCATGGTGACGCGCTGTTGCTCATTGCAGCCATGGTGGGCACAGCGCGCTTGATTGACAACTCGATGGTGACGGTGGGCTGACCATGTCAATTACTACGGTGACCTCATGAGTATTTTCGCGCGCCAACCCTTTGCTGGCCGACTTCTTGCTCCGGCGCCGGGCTGGACCACGAGTGCTGACGTGGTGATCGTCGGTAGTGGCATCGCGGGTTTGAGTCTTGCGCTGCAGGCCAGGCGAAGTGATCTCAAAGTTCTCGTGGTGACTAAGACCGTGCTCGATGCTGGAGCGACTCGATGGGCGCAAGGTGGCATCGCCGCCGCGGTCGGCCCAGGTGATACTCCAGAACAGCACGAATCAGACACCTTGATTGCCGGTGTCGACTTGTGCGATGTGCAGGCCGTACACGCGTTGGTAACTGAGGGACCCACTGCGCTGGAAAATCTCATTGCGCTGGGTGCGGACTTTGATCGGGATGCTTCCGGTGATATTGCGCTTACTCGTGAGGGTGGTCACCATCGCGATCGCGTCGCACATGCTGGTGGTGATGCCACAGGTGCTGAGGTATCACGTGCGCTGATCTCCGCGGTTCAGGCCGATGTTGGCATCGAAGTTATTGAGCATGCGCTGGCCCTGGACCTGCTTTTTGATGAGCGCCAAGCAGTGGCAGGAATCACGCTTCACGTGATCGGTGAAGGAACTCGCGATGGTGTGGGCGCTGTACATGCCCGCGCAGTGGTCTTGGCCACTGGCGGGCTGGGTCAAACCTTTGCTCAAACCACAAACCCTGAAGTATCAACAGGGGATGGGGTGGCCATAGCTCTGCGAGGTGGAGCAACAGTTGCTGACATGGAGTTTGTGCAGTTTCATCCCACTGTTTTATGGCTTGGCCCTGGCTCGCGGGGGCAGCAGCCGTTGGTGTCAGAGGCCGTGCGGGGCGAAGGCGCCTTCCTCGTTGACGATGCGGGCCGACGTTTCATGCACGGTATCCATGAAATGGCGGACTTAGCTCCCCGTGATGTCGTGGCCAAAGCCATCATGCAACAGATGATCGAAACCGGTGCTCCGCACGTATGGCTGGACGGGCGCGAATTGGGTCAAGATGTATGGGAAAACAGATTCCCCACCATCCTTGAATCGTGCCGCTTGCACGGCGTTGATCCCGTGACGGAATTGATTCCCGTTGCACCGGCAGCGCACTACGCCAGCGGTGGAATCCTTACCGATCTTTCCGGGCGTACCAATGTTGAGGGTTTGTATGCCTGTGGGGAGTGTGCGTGTACTGGAGTGCATGGCGCGAACCGGTTGGCGTCAAACTCTTTGCTGGAAGGTTTGGTTTTTGCCTCTCGGATTGCCCAGCATTTGGCCACGGACCTGGCCCGGCCAGGCGAGCCAAAGCCCGATGAACGAGTCCCAGCTCTTTTGACACCCGAAGTCCGCGAGCACGTGGCCTCGACAATGACCGATGGTGCTGGAGTCTTGCGTTCGCGTCAATCGTTAGGACGGACGTTGTCGCGCTTACTGGAGTTGCGGTCGTGGCAATCCCAGCAGCCCTGTGTTGAAGCATGGGAGGCAACCAATGTGCATAGCGTTGCGACGTTTATCGCAGCAGCTGCGCGCGAGCGAGAAGAAACACGAGGAAGTCACTGGCGCGAGGACTTCCCGGATCCCGATGACCTGCATTGGCGCGCGCGAATTAATAGTCAGTTAGCCGAAGGCACCGTCCACACCACAGTGAGGCCTATTTCATGACACTCAGCAGTGCACTGTCCGACCAAATTCGCGGGGCCGGGCTTGATCCAGCGGAAATTACGGCGGTTATTAAGCGATCCCTCGCCGAAGACTTGGCCGGTGGGGTAGATGTCACCTCGGTTGCCACTGTTCCTGCCACGCAACAGTCAATCTTGAAGTTGATGGCGCGTGAAAGCGGCGTTGTGGCGGGCGTCGTGGCCGCATGTGCGGCTTTTGAGGTCGTGGGGCAAGGTCGCATTGCGGTGTCCGCCAACGTTGTTGATGGAGCATCAGTAGACGCGGGCAGTTGCGTCGTGACGGCGACGGGACCCACGGTGGACTTGCTGACAGCAGAGCGAACAGCGCTGAATCTGTTGTGTCACCTGTCGGGTATTGCAACGCTGACTGCTCGCTGGGTCAAGGAAGTGGCGGGAACCGATGCCGCAATCCGTGATACCCGCAAGACCACACCCGGATTGCGATTTCTAGAGAAGTTTGCCGTGCGGTGTGGGGGCGGAGTCAATCATCGGATGTCACTTTCTGATGCTGCCTTGGTTAAGGACAACCATGTTCTGGCTGCTGGTGGTGTGGAGGCAGCATTTTCAGCGGTTCGCGCCATGTGGCCCGATCTTGATGTTGAAGTTGAGGTCGATTCCCTCGAGCAGTTAGACGAAGTCCTTGCTGCTGGTGCGGATTTGATTTTGTTGGACAACTTCACGGTCGGCCAAACTCGTGAAGCGGTGAGGATCACCGCAGGTCGAGCTCGGCTCGAATCCAGCGGGGGATTGAGCTTGAGTGTGGCCCGAGATTATGCCGAAACCGGCGTTGATTTCCTCGCCGTTGGCGCCTTGACACATTCAGCACCTGTGCTTGATGTGGGTGGAGACCTAGAGCAAGTACGGGAGGCCTGACATGTTGCTTGCCATTGATGTGGGAAATACCAACACCGTTCTTGGACTGTTTGATGGCGAGAGCCTGCATCAGTCATGGCGCATCAAGACCGATGCTCGAGATACAGCAGACGAACTCCATGTCATGTACCGCGGATTATTAGCGCAATCACCGGACTTTTCTGGGATTGCTTTATGTTCGACCGTCCCGTCCACTCTGCGTGAAATGCGGAGCATGCTTAATCGCTATTACTCCGATATCGAAACGGTCATTGTTGAGCCTGGAACGCGCACCGGCGTCCCCGTTCTTACCGATAACCCCAAGGAAGTGGGCGCGGACCGCATCGTCAATACGCTGGCAACACACCACCTTTTTGGTGGGCCGGCGATCGTGGTGGACTTCGGCACCTCCACAAATTTGGACGTCGTCAGCGACAAGGGGGAATTCCTGGGCGGTGCTTTGGCGCCAGGGATTGAAATCTCCATTGATGCCCTCGCGGCTCGGGCGGCGCAACTGCGCAAGGTGGAATTAGTCCGGCCGCGCTCGGTCATCGGCAAGAACACCGTTGAAGCGCTGCAAAGTGGGGCCTTGTATGGGTTCGCTGGACAGGTCGATGGCTTGGTAGATCGCATCGAAGAGGAGCTCGGTCACGTTCAGGCTGTCGTCGCCACGGGAGGCCTGGCGCCCCTTGTCGTTGAGGAGTCACGCACGATTACCCATCATGAGCCCGATCTCACACTCATTGGGTTGCGTTTAGTGTTTGAGCGCAACACGGCTTCTTAGGCCGACACGGCTAAACTGCGATGGTGAACCAAGGACCAGACGTCTCCGACCTCGATGATCTTCCGGAGCAAATGCGCATTCGCCGCGAAAAGCTCGATCGATTGCGGGCGGAAGGCGTAGATCCCTACCCCGTTGGCTTTGCCCGCACGACCACCTTGGCTCAACTGCGTACCGATTTTCCTGATCTCGAACCGGACGCGTCCACCGGCGTAGAGGTGGGCATCGTGGGGCGCGTTATTTTGCGTCGCGACGGCGGCAAGTTGTGCTTTGCTACTTTGCGTGATGGATCAGGTGACCTGCAAGTCATGTTGCCCATCGATACCGTGGGCGAAGACCGGCTCAAGGCGTGGAAGACCGATGTTGACATTGGCGACCACGTAGGCATCATCGGTGAAGTGGTCTGTAGTCGCCGTGGGGAACTTTCGGTCAAGGCCTCGAGCTGGATTATCACCAGTAAGTGTCTGCGTCCGCTGCCCGAGAAGTTCAAGGGTCTGACTGACCCTGAGGCGCGCGTGCGCCAGCGTTATGTCGACCTGATCGTTCGTCCAGAGGCTCGGGAAATGTTGCAGATGCGCGCAACCGCCGTGGCTTCCGTGCGCAACTCGCTCACCACACGTGGATTTGTTGAAGTCGAAACGCCGATGTTGCAGGCAATTCACGGTGGGGCCAATGCTCGACCCTTCACCACCCACATCAATGCCTACGACATGGAATTGTTTCTTCGCATTGCCCCAGAGCTATATCTCAAGCGTTTGCTTGTCGGTGGCATCGAAAAGGTTTTTGAGATCAACCGCAACTTCCGCAACGAAGGCGCTGACTCTTCACACAATCCTGAGTTCACCATGCTGGAGATGTACCAGGCTTATGGTGACTACAACTCGATGCGCGAGCTAACTCAACAGGTCATTCACGAGGCGGCACTTGCTGTGCACGGTGACCTCTTAGTGCGCCATCGCGATGACGAGGGCAACGTCACCGAGTACGACATCAGTGGTGATTGGCCGGTGATCCCGATCAATCGCGGCATCAGTGCGGCCCTGGGCGAGGAACTCACGGCAGACACCGAGGCGGACCAACTGCGCACGTGGTGTGCAAGTGCAGACATTGCGCTGGATCCGGGGTGGGGCCGCGGCCAGATCGTCCTGGAAATGTATGAACACCTCCTCGAGTCACGCACGACAGCTCCGACCTTCTACACCGATTTCCCCACCGAGGTGTCACCACTCACGCGCCAGCACCGTGAAGACCCGAGGTTGGCTGAGCGTTGGGATTTGGTGGCCTTCGGGTCCGAAGTGGGTACTGCCTATAGCGAGTTGATTGACCCAGTGGAGCAACGTGCTCGCTTGACCGCGCAGTCTTTGTTGGCCACGGGTGGCGATGTTGAGGCCATGGCTTTGGATGAGGACTTCCTACGCGCGTTGGAATTTGCGATGCCGCCAGCGGGAGGTCAAGGAATGGGAATTGACCGGCTCCTGATGATGCTCACCGGTCGCAGTATTCGTGAAACCGTGTTGTTCCCCTTGGTCCGGCCCGAATGAGCCAAGTACTCGTTCGCCGCGCTCGAACCGTTGATGTGTCAGCCATTGCCTCGCTCGTTGATCGATACAGCACCGAGCGAATCTTGTTGGCTAAAGCCAAGGTGACCCTGTACGAAGACGTGCAGGAATTTTGGGTGGCTGAGGTTGACGGAAATATCGTGGGATGCGGCGCGCTGCACGTTTTGTGGGATGACTTGGCTGAGATTAGAACGTTAGCTGTTGATGTCGCCATGCGTGGAACCGGAGTCGGTCGTGAGCTCCTCGAGCAACTCGCCAATGTCGCTCGTGAATTGGGTGTACGGCGCTTGTTCTGCCTGACTTTTGAAGTCGATTTCTTCAAGCGCAATGGTTTTGATGTCATTGAGGGTGCGCCCGTTGAAGAGGATGTCTTTCAAGAACTTCTGCTTTCCTATGACGAAGGTGTAGCCGAGTTCTTGGACCTTGAGCGGGTTAAGCCCAACACACTGGGTAACACGCGCATGCTGAGGCACCTGTAGACCTGCACCTTTTGGCCCGCGCCACCTTGCGTGGCG
>CAMCVY010000071.1 GCA_945881995.1 Bifidobacterium breve
TCCACGCGCAGTTCGCGCAACGTCACACTCTCGGGGCTTGGAGCGGCATCTTCGGGCACCACATCAAGGGTTTCGATGTCCAAGACCTTGTTGTGTGCGGGGAGGGCAAAGCGCACTTCGGTTAAGTTGGCCAATCCATCCGTGCGCGCATCAGCGGAGGTGGCAAGCCCTGCTTCAAGGAGCAGCAGAATGGCTTCAGGTGCGCCGGTAACGGGCTCACCAAAGTCGCGCAGCGTGATTTGAAACTCGGTGCCCTTAACTTCTGCTGTCAGGCCCAAGGTCGCGTCCTCTTGACCGCCCTGGAGCCGAGCCTGAGCATCGGTGCCAAGAGTGCGCACGACCAGGCCCACTGATTCGCCATCGCCACCGATCGTGGTCACGGCAGTGCGAGCGCTCGCCGCGAGAACAGAAATACCCGATGCATCCGCGGGGGCGGTAACTTCAATCACGCGATTACTTTAGTTGCTCGTAGCTGGGCATTGGCCCCACAGCCCATCGCTAGCCTCTTTGGCTCGTTTTTGTAGTTCATCGAAGGCATTGGCGTACTCGGTGTTGGGCTTAATCCGCAGGGTTCGGGCATAACCACCGCGAACAAGAGTGGCGTTGATGAACAACCGGTCGCTGGAGCGGAAGACATAGGCCAAGGTGCGCTGGTACTTGTCCGTGCGCTCAGCGGCAAAGGCCAGACGAACCTTCGTGCCCTGAGGCAAGACCACCTTGGTGAAGGTCGAGGCTTCGGGGCCAAAGCACTGCACCGGGGTATCGAGCTTGACCGTTTCTGGGGTGTCCACGCCGATGAATCGGACTTTCTCATTGGACCCGACCACGATCGTGTCGCCATCAACGACGCGCTTGACGACTGCATCCACACCGCTAGGTAGTTGATCCACAGTGATGTTGTCGCCAGAAGCGTTGAGCTCGGGAAGCGCAACGGTGGCCCCGCACGCAGCAAGCAGGACGCTGGCCAAGAGCGCGCTGCTGATGATGCGTTTCATGGGTTCACGTTAGGGCACTGAAGAGACAAAAATCGCGATGAATGGTGATCATCGCGATTTTTGAGGTGCTACTGACTCTGAGGGGAGGGTCAGGCTTGAACGACCGGATACCAAGAAAAGGGATCACGCGGATTAAAGAGCGCAAAATCAACGGAGCGGGCTTCGGAGAGCAGTTCGACCGGAGCCAACGGCGTGGGCTCATCAGCGATGGTGGCTGGAGCTGCAGGAAGGTCGTGCGGCAAGGGCAAGAAGACCGAAGTCGAGGTGTATTCCTCATCAGCGGGCTCAACAACTAACGCAAGGACTGGTTCCGGCGTGATCTCCAGTGCCGGCTCAAGGACTGGATAGGCGACAAGCTCCATCACCGCAGGGACAGGAATCAGTTCCATCACCGGTGCTACTGGTGCCATCAGGTCAAATTGGCACAGTCCGCAATTCGAGGCGCCAAGGGTCAACAACGCCGCACATCGTGGACAGGTGTGGGCTGCCGAGCGATTCTTTGATCTAGCCATACCTGTTTCTCGGCACAAAGCCGGAAAACCTAAAGGGCTAAATGGTAGAACTTTGGGCCCCGATTTGTGCCTGCGAGGCCCAAGCCGACGGATTAGGCCAGCGTCAAAATCTCAGCACCGGTGTCGGTGACCAAGAGCGTGTGCTCAAACTGGGCCGTGCGCTTGAGGTCGCGCGTGACCACGGTCCACCGGTCATCCCAGATCACGTAGTCAATGCTGCCCAGCGTCAACATGGGTTCGATCGTGAACGTCATGCCGGCTTCCACAATCAAATCCGCGCGTGGATCGTCGTAATGCGGAACAACCAGGCCGGAGTGAAAAGCAGTACCAATGCCGTGGCCAGTAAAGTCGCGCACGACGCCGTAGTTAAAGCGCTTGGCGTACGACTCGATGACGCGGCCAATCACGTTCAGCGGTCGCCCGGGAGCAACGGCATTGATCGCGCGCATCGTGGCTTCGCGGGTGCGTTCAATCAGCAACGCTGATTCCTCATCCACCTCGCCCACGGGGTAGGTGGCATCGGTATCGCCATGAACACCGTTGATGAAGGCGGTGATGTCAATGTTGATGATGTCGCCCTCCACCAGGCAAGTGGAATCTGGAATGCCGTGACAGATGACCTCGTTGATGGAAGTGCACAACGATTTGGGGAATCCGCGGTAACCCAACGTCGAGGGATAGGCGTTGTGGTCGCACAAGAACTCGTGGCCGATCCGATCGAGTTCATCGGTGGTAACACCTGGTTCAATGTGAGCCGCTACCTCATTAAGGGCACGAGCTGCGATGGATCCGGCAATGCGCATCCGCTCAATAGTCTCGGCATCTTTGACCTCTGGACCGTTATAGGGCTCAGGGCTCTTGCGTCCCACGTACTCTGGGACTTCGATGGAGTTGGGGACAACCCGTATGGGGGAGACCACACCTGGCTTTAACGACATGCACACAGTCTAGGAGTACTGAGATGAAGCGCAGCGGGGATCAAAGCTCTGGCGGAAACGACCTCGAGCAGTTTTGGTGGTGCCTGCGCCACAGCGCGGTGGAGCAGGGACCGATCTGTCCTGGCAAAGTAAAACTCGGGCCGTTCGACAGCGCAGTCGACGCGCAGGGAGCGCTCGCGCAGGTGCGTGAGCGCAATGAGCAGTGGGAGGAGGCCGACCCCACGGACTAGTGCCAGGAAGGCATTGGCGACTGAACACCAAAGACCCCCCGCATAAGCGAGGGGTCTTTGATTTTTAGCTTAGGGAAGTGAAGATCAGCGACGCTTTGCTGCCTTCTTGGCAGGACGCTTCGCGGCCTTCTTGGTGGTGCGCTTTGCAGCGGCCTTCTTAGCAGGACGCTTGGCTGCCTTCTTCGCTGCCTTCTTGGCAGGACGCTTGGCGGCCTTCTTAGCAGTCTTCTTAGCAGCGGCCTTCTTCGCTGGACGCTTCTTAGCAGCGGCCTTCTTAGCTGGACGCTTCTTAGCAGCAGTCTTCTTCGCTGCCTTCTTTGCTGGACGCTTCGCAGCGGCCTTCTTCACTGACTTCTTAGCAGTCCGCTTCGCAGCAGTCTTCTTGGTGGCTCGCTTCGCCGTCTTCTTGGCGGGGCGCTTTGCCGCAGCTTTTTTCGCCGCCACAAGTTCCTCCCAGATTTGTCGCGCTCAGCCTGTTGCCGAACGTGTCGCTGTCCACACTGTTCCACGCATTGCGCATAAGCGCCATCACAATTGGGAGATTTTTCCACCGCGTGTCGCAATTATTTTTTGCGATTTTTCGCTAGGTCCACTTTCCATTTACATTTCGTGTCGTTTTTGCATCACTGCGCATCGGTGCTGCAGTGAACGGCGAAAAAATTACATTTCGTCACATCAGTCACAAAAAAGCAGCGATTTTACGCGTAAAACGGCTGTTAAGACCATTCATCGCCAGGTCCGGTAATGCCGTCAATCATGCGCGCAAGACGCGATTTCAGTCCCGTTTTTTCACTTCCGCGGGAAAATTCGCCCGCTGCCATGGAAACGACGTGTTGAGCTGCATCAAAACTGATTCCTAGGCTTTTTTCATGCGAATCCGCGGTCGCCGCGAGATCGGGCAAAGGGTTTTCCCGCACTCCGCCAGCGGCGTCTTGATCGGGAATGATCAACACCTCGTGGGCTATCTCGGTGATTTCAGCTTCGGCCGTGACCATCGTCAAGATGCGGGCCCCGATCTTTTTCGCGTCGAAAACGCGTTCAAGTAATTCGTCGGGGGCTTGGTCACCGGCGACAACGAACACCGTTTCCTTGCGAGTGGTGCGCTCAATGCGCTCTAGGCCAATGGACAGGTGTGGGGGAGCATCGGCGGGTGGTTGCCAACGAACCAAGGTGGGTTTGAGTTCTGGCATGGAGGCCAAGCGGCTTTCATCATCCAAGTGAGCAGCCATGTGCCACGGTTCTTGGGTGGGGGTTCCCACCAGCAACAGGCCACCTGGAGTGCTGGTAGATCGAGTCAGGACTCGCGCGAAGTCCTGGGTTTGTCCCATGAGGGGATCTCCAGCCAGCAGCTCGCGTAAGAGTCGAACTGCAGTTGAATCCATGGGGTCATCGTGCCTTACTTAAGGTCCTGCTGAAAGGATGCGCGCCATGACTACTCAACCCACTGCTGACCCTCGCCAACTACCCGATGTCTCTGGATTGCGGATTGGCGTCCTGGGTGGAACCGGAGAGCAGGGACGCGGCTTAGCCCGACGTCTGGCCATGGGCGGCTTGAGCCTGACTATCGGTTCTCGCGATGCTCAGCGCGCGAGAGACATTGCCGGCGAATTGGGCTTTGGCATTCGCGGCGTGGACAACGCCACCTGTGCGGCCGAAAGCGATGTGGTGATCGTGGCGGTTCCGTGGGATGGTCACGCGGCCACCTTGACTGATCTGCGCGAGGCTTTGGCCGGTCGCATCGTGGTTGATTGTGTGAACCCGCTGGGCTTTGACAAGCAAGGGGCTTTCGCCTTGGCAGTCGAAGAAGGAAGCGCCGCTCAGCAGGCGGCTGCGTTGTTGCCCGATTCCACCGTGACTGCAGCATTTAATAACGTCTCGGCCGAATTGCTTCTAGATCCTGACGTGGACGCTATTGAAACCGACGTTTTGGTTTTGGGCGATAACCGCGAAGCCACGGACACGGTTCAGGCCGTTGTTGAAGTCATTGCCGGCATGCGCGGCATCTTTGCTGGCCGGTTGCGCAATGCGCACCAGGTCGAAGCCCTGACAGCCAACTTGATTTCGGTCAATCGTCGTTACAAGGCGCACGCTGGCGTGCGTGTGACCGATGTTTAGTCACCAGGCCTAGACGTAGTCCTGATCGTCGGCTGGGTATTGACCGGCCACCACGTCGTCAGCCCATTCCCGCACCGCTGAGGTCATGATCGAGCGCAGATCGGCGTACGGCTTGAGGAAGCGCGGATGCGGCGGGGGAGTCAGGCCTAATAAGTCCTGCCACACCAAGACCTGGGCATCGGTGTGATTGCCCGCGCCGATGCCGATCGTGGGCACGTTGACCGCCGCGGTGATTTGCGTAGCCAATTCGGCGGGCATGACTTCGAGCACGATGGCAAAAGCGCCAGCAGCTTCTAAGGCTTTGGCGTCGGTAATGATGTGGTCCGCATCCGAGCCACGGCCTTGAACGCGATAACCGCCAAGGACGTTGACTGATTGTGGCGTGAGTCCAATGTGGCCCATGACGGGAATCCCGGCTTCAACTAACGCGGAAACCTGCGGGCGGACCCGCGCTCCACCTTCGAGCTTGACCGCATGCGCGCCGGCTTCTTTGACAAAGCGCGCTGCCGATCCCAATGCTTGTTCGGGCGATAGTTGGTAGGAACCAAAAGGCATGTCAGCCACGACGAGTGCTCGCGAACTTCCGCGCACCACGGCTGCCACCATCGGGATCATCTCGTCAAGGGTGATGGGCAACGTGGTGTCGTGTCCTTGGACCACCATGGCGGCGCTATCGCCGACGAGCAGAACGGGAATCCCAGCGTCGTCAAACAGCTGAGCCGTCAAGGCGTCGTAGGTGGTGATCATCGGCCAGCGGTCACCGCGGGCCTTGGCTGCGACCAGGTCGCGCGTGGTGATGCGGCGATTGGTGGCAGAGATGCCCCCATAGAGCTGCTCAGTCTTTTCTGGCAACGCAGGATTAATTGTCATTTCCTTGACTCCGTTCTCGAGGCCCATGTGGGTCCCCGGATCGATGAGTCAATAGTGACACGTTCTAATCAGATTGGGTACCAGGGGCTTTCTCGCGCCACTTATTGGTCATAGGCAGGCGCCGGTCGCGACCAAAGGCCTTCAGCGAGATTTTCGGACCCGGCGGGTATTGACGGCGCTTGAACTCAGCGGCATCGACCATGGCCAAGACGCGCTCAACGGTTGCGAGGTCAAATCCGTCCCGCACGAGTTCGGCTGCGCTGTGGTTGCCCTCGATGTAGTCCGCGAGGACGCTGTCGAGCAGGTCGTAGTCCGGCAGTG
Organism: Bifidobacterium breve; assembly: GCA_945881995.1. Classification (GTDB taxonomy): domain Bacteria; phylum Actinomycetota; class Actinomycetes; order UBA12327; family UBA12327; genus AcAMD-2. The sequence goes on from CAMCVY010000071.1 coordinate 5,982, forward strand.
AGTCGGTGTCGAGTTGGTCCGGGCTCAATTCGGCCGACGGCGGCTTGGTGATGGAGTTCTCGGGAATGGGCTCGACTTCGCCCATGGCTTCAGAGACCGCATTGCGCCAACGCGATAGTTCCCATACCCACGTTTTGGGCAAGTCCTTCAGGGGAGCGAATCCACCCACCGCGTCGCCATAAATCGTGGAGTAACCGACGGCCAGTTCGCTCTTGTTGCCCGTGGCTAATACGAGGTGGTTTTCTTGATTCGACAACGCCATCAGCGTCATGCCGCGCACGCGGGCTTGCAAGTTTTCGGCAGCCACTCCATCAAGGACGATTGAATCGTGGAAGGCGTCAACCATCGGAGCAATCGGGACGCTGAGATAAAAGATGCCCAACCGTTCAGCCAGGTCTTGGGCATCAGACTTGGAGTGGTCGCTGGAGTACTTACTGGGCATAGAAACACCAAAGACTCGGTCGGCGCCGAGGGCATCAACGGCCATGGTCGCTGTCAGCGCGGAATCGATTCCCCCCGATAGTCCGATCAGGACGGTTTCAAAGCCGTTCTTATTCACATAATCGCTCAGGCCAGAAACGATGGCTGCATACAGCTCCTCGGCGTCGATGAGTCGCTCGGAGATCGCTGGCGACAGTGGCTCATAGGGCTCGAGCGGCTCCGAGCTGATGACAATGCGCTCAACATGTCCATCAGGAGTAGCCACTGCACGCTGCGGAAGGGAGAGGTCAACGATCAGGACTTCATCGGTGAACTGGCCAGCACGGGCCAGAAGTTGGCCGTCGGCACCAACCACGAGTGAATCACCATCGAAGACCAGTTCGTCTTGGCCACCGACCATGTTCACGTAGGCCAGGGGGCAGTTGGCCTCGCGCGCGCGACGTTGGACTAGCTCAAGGCGCGCATCGTCCTTGTTGAGTTCGTAGGGGCTGCCGTTAAGGGCTACGAGGAGGTCGGCGCCGTGCTGGTCGGCACGCGATGCCGGGCCACCGTCTTGCCACAGGTCTTCGCAAATGGCGAGAGCGATGGACACACCATGGACTTCAACGATCACATCTTGTTGACCTGGTGCGAAGTAGCGGAATTCATCAAAGACGCCGTAATTAGGCAAGTGCTGCTTGGCGTAGCTAGCAACGACTTTGCCCCCATGGAGAACCGCAGCAACGTTTTGAGGCAATCCGTTGGCCGCTCGCTCGCCGAGGTTGCCCACGATGATGACCAAGGAATCGAGGTCTCGACGCTTGAGGGTGCGCGCCAAGGTTTCCAGACGGTAGTGCGCGGCTTCAATAAAGGAGCCACGAAGGGCCAAGTCTTCGATCGGGTACCCGGTGAGGAACATTTCGGGCAGAACCAGAACGTGGGCACCGCGTCGGCGCGCTTCAAACGCGGCGTTGACGACCTTGCTGGCATTGCCCGTCAGGTCACCGACGACGGGATTGGCCTGGGCAAGGGCTAGGCGAAGCTGCTTCACGGGTTACAGCCTA
>CAMCVY010000072.1 GCA_945881995.1 Bifidobacterium breve
GGCCGCCTCGCTCGAACCATCAATGATCAAGGACTTGAACCCGCCAGAAAATGGTTTGAGGCTCAGTCGGATTAGCAGGCCACACAAAATGGTCACGCCGTAAAGCAAGATCTTCAGGCCTAGCCACTTGGGATTGGTTTGCACACCGAATGGATCCGTAACCACTATCGCATAGATGCCACCGACCGCGGTACCGGCAATAACGGCAATACGAACCGCATAATCGAGCTTCAAGCTGATCAACTTAATGGGCTTGTCACCTGCAACGTTGTGCTCAACTAAGACCAAGGCGACCCACAATGCGGTGAACAACACCACCGGGATGGCGAGCAATTTAAATTGTTGACCACGAGGATCAGCGACGATTAAAAGCGTGCCTGACGCCAAGAACAACGGCATACACAACCGCGGGCCCATGTCACAAAATGCCATGATCTTGAGCGAAATCCGCCGGGCATCCACGCTCAACCCAGGCTTAGTCACCTGCCGACTGGAGTAGTACGTACCCAAGTCTCCACCCAGCCAAAAAGTCAAAAGCAGCAAGTGGACGAGGATGAGGATGGAGAAGAGAAAATTCGGCGGCTGTCCCATACGGCAAAACGATACTCACTGGTAGAGATGTGGGGCCAAACCTAGGTGTGTGTGCCCCGTCACTGAGCCCACGGTCCACGGTGGCTCAGGATTGTTCGCGCTGGGCCCGAGCCGCATCATCGGCCTCATCTTCAGCCGCTGCGGCTTGATCCACGCGGTCGCTGATCCGGCCTAGCGGGGATTTCCACGGGCCTTTGGGTTCCTTGTCCTTGCTAGCACCGATTTGGCTGCGCACATTTCGCAGGAGGACCAAGCTCACCAAGCCCGAAACGAAAATGCCGATCAAGGCACACACAAACAAATCTTTGACACCCACCAGGTACAAGGGAATTGCCGTCCCAAGGAACAACGCGAAACGCAGTGCGGTGTAACGAAGCAAGGCCACGATGATCAGGCTCCGATGGACTGCGGCTTTTGCCGACGTTCGGGATCGGGACCATCAAAAGTTTGAATCACTTCGTACAACGTGTTGCGCTCTTTGGGGACAAACCCCGCATCGCGGATTAATTCCAGCAAATCAGTGCGGGTGAGCTTGTCCGGAGTACCAAAACCATCGGCATCGTGGGTGATCTTGTACTCCACGACGCTGCCATCGAGATCGTCCACACCGAAGTTCAAGCTCAACTGAGCAGTGGTCAGTCCGTGCATAACCCAGAAGCACTTTACGTGCGGAATATTGTCAAAGAGCAATCGCGAGACCGCGAAGGTCTTGAGGGCTTCAGCGCCGGTCGCCATCGTCAGATGACTCAATCGGTTGTTGTCATTGTGGAACCGCAGGGGGATGAACGTGATGAACCCACCGGTTTCGTCCTGCAATTCACGAAGTCGCAAGACGTGGTCAACGCGGTGGCGGGGTTCTTCAATATGCCCATAGAGCATGGTCGCGGGCGTCTTCATGCCTTTGCTGTGCGCCAGCCGATGAATACGTGACCAGTCTTCCCAATGCGTGTCATGGTCAACGATTTGCTTGCGGATCTCCCAATCAAAGATTTCCGCACCGCCGCCGGTGAGCGAACTCAAGCCAGCATCGATCAATTCATCCAAAATCTCATCAGCGCTGAGTCCGCTAATGCGCTCGAACCAGTGGATCTCCGTTGCGGTGAACGCCTTCAACGCAACATTGGGCCCCAAGGTCGCCCGCAGCTCACTCAAACTCTTGGGGTAATAACCCCAGGGCAAGGTCGGGTGCAAACCATTCACGATGTGGAGTTCGGTCAATCCCTCAGGGGCCATCGCCTCAGCTAAACGCACGGCTTCTTCGATGCGCATCGTGTACGCATCCGCCTCGCCAGGCTTGCGCTGGAACGAGCAGTAGGCACAACTCGCGCTACAGACGTTGGTCATGTTCAGGTGCCGGTTGACGTTGAAATACACCGCATCACCATTGAGTTCAGTGCGCTTGGCATGCGCCAACTGGCCCAGCCACATCAAGTCATCGGTTTCATACAGCGCCACACCATCGTCAAAACTCAGCCGTTCACCAGCCGAGATCTTGTCTTCGAGTTCGCGCTTTAGTCCTGAATCCATAACCTCACCCTACGCCGACCTGTCGCCACAGACTCAGCGTGGCTCATCCGATTGCGCGGCCTTGCGGGCTGCGCCGAGTTCACCCTGCCAACGGGTAAAAAGGTCGTTCGAAACTCCCAACACGTCCAGAACTTTGCCCGCAACAAAATCCACGAGTTCTTGCATCTGGGTTGGGCCGTGATAGAACGCCGGGTTACAGGGCAGGACAACAGCTCCGGCCGTATCAAGTGTCAGCATGTGTTCAAGCGTGGAGCGCGTAAAGGGAGTCTCTCGAACACACATGACCAAAGGACGGCGTTCCTTCAGCGTCACATCAGCGGCACGTTGTAACAAGTCCTTGCTCAGTCCCATCGCTATCCCAGCAACGCTTGCCGTGCTCGCTGGTACGACCACCATGCCCTTTGCAGGGTAAGAACCAGAGGATGGTCCCGCGGCGAAATCGGTGGACGCCCACAACACCACGTCAACGTCGGTCGTGGTGCGATTCAGCAGCACCGCGAGGTCTTCGCGCCAATGGGCATCACGCCAAGCCAAACCGACTTCATCGAGAATCGTTAAACGTGCAGACTTTGACACCACGAGGTCTACTGCTTCGCCGGCGTCGAGTAATCCGTTAATAACCGCAGCGGCATAGCCGGTCCCGCTGGCGCCGGAGATCCCGACGATCCAGGGCTCGCGTGGAGAGGTCACAGGTCAACTGTGGTGCATGACCTAGTCAGTGCGCCACTCGCCTAACAATATTCTTAGACCGACAGCCCTAGCGCCCAGAAGTTGAGCAAGGCAAAGGCGAACAAGCCCAATCCAACAAAGCCATTAACCGTAAAGAAGGCCCGATTAACCCGACTGAGGTCATCGGCCTTGACCAACGAGTGCTCATAAGCCAAAGCACACGCGGTGAAAACCACACCAGCCCACCACCATGGCGAGCAGCCGGTAGCCACTCCAAAGCCAATCAGCGCAAGCAGCGTCAGGACGTGAATGGAGCGAGCCGCTAACAACGCATTGCGTACACCGAAACGCGCTGGCGTGGATTTCACACCTTCGCTTCGATCAAAGTCCACATCTTGACTGGCATAAATTAAATCGAAGCCGCCGATCCATGTCCCCACCGCTAGACCCAGCCACACAGCGGGTGCCGGAGACGGCGAGGTCAAACTTGCGGTCACCGCAACCCAAGCGCCAATAGGCGCAACGAATTGTGCGATCCCCAAAATTGCGTGCGGGAAATTCGTGAATCGCTTGGCATAGGGATAAACGATCAGTGGTGCAGCCGCGAGAGGTGCAAGCAACACACACCACCAATTCAGCGCCGCGCAAGCGCCGAGGAACACCACCAACGAAACGGCTGCACCCAGATTGGCAGTGCGCACACTCACCGCGCCCGTTACTAATTCACGTTGGGCAGTACGGGGATTGGCTGCGTCGATTTCACGATCAATAATGCGATTCGCTGCCATCGCGAAGGTGCGCGCGCCCACCATGGCCACGATGATGAGCAGGAGTTCGAGCCAGGCAACGGTCCCCGTGGTCGCCTGCATCGCGGCTAACCCTCCAATGAGGGCGAACGGCAGAGCAAACACGCTGTGTTCGATCGTGACTAACCGCAAAAAAGAACGAACGGCGTGGGAGCTGGCTTGGTCGTTGCTCATGGGAGAAGAACTCACGGCGCCAATCCATAGGAGGCCCAGCGCTGACTGACCAGCTCCACAATGCGGGGGTCTTGTGCCACAGCATCGGGCCATTCGCGGGTGTATCCCTCGTCGGCACGCTTGGCGGTGGCATCAATACCGAGCTTGCCGCCCCAGAACTGCTGGTACGAACTGTGATCAAGGTGATCGACTGGGCCGGTGGTGTGGAGCACATCGTGGTCATAGTCCACGTTGCCCAACACTTGCCACGCAACCTCGGCGTAGTTGTGCACATCAACGTCTTTGTCAACGACGATGATTAATTTGGTTAACGACATCAGACCAGCACCCCACAGTGCGCTCATCACCTTCATCGCATGCTTGGGGAACTTCTTATCAATGCTGACAATCACGCAGTTATGAAATACGCCGTACTCCGGCAAGTGATAATCAACGATCTCGGCGTGCGTCAACTGCAACAACGGCAAGAAGATTCGTTCAGTGGCCATGCCAATGGGTCCATCTTCTTGGGGTGGTCGCCCCACGACGATGGATTGATACACCGGATTGGTGGTCATCGTCATCGTGTCCACGGTCATGACCGGAAAGTCTTCTTGCGGCGTGTAATAACCCGTGTGATCGCCAAAGGGACCCTCGGGCCTGCGAGCACCAGGTTCAATCCAGCCCTCCAGCACGATTTGAGCACCCGCTGCGACCTGCAAAGGCACCGTCAAGCAGTCAACAAGCTCGATGCGCTCGCCGGCTAGGAATCCCGCGAACAAATATTCATCGATTTCGGTGGGCAAGGGTGCGCTGGCTGCATAAGTAACTGCCGGTGGACAGCCGAAGGCGATCGCCACGGGAAGCCGTTCGCCCCGACGCTCAGCCACTGCGTGGTGAGCATTGCTGTCCTTGTGGATTTGCCAGTGCAAACCAATCTGATTGCGGCTGTGCTTTTGCAAGCGGTACATCCCTAAGTTCCGGTCGCCGGTTTCGGGGTGCTTGGTGTGCGTCAATCCCAGATTGAGAAACACACCAGCATCGTCGGGCCACTGTTTGATGCCGGGCAGGAGATCCAGATCGACCTCATCACCGCGCAGCACCACGGATTGCACCGTTGATTGCTTCACCACTTTCGGCGGAGCGCTGCGCAACTGCATGACTTTGCCCAACGCATCTTTGAGACCACCGACGCCCTTAGGAAGTTCGGGCTTCAGGAGTTCACGAATGCGCTGCCCGATCTCGTCTAGGTCACTCACACCTAACGCCGCAGCCATCCGCTCGGTTGTTCCAAAAACATTGATGGCCAGCGGAATCTGACTGCCTCGGACGTTGTCAAAGATCAATGCTGGCCCACCAGCGGCCACCACGCGGCTCACGATTTCAGCCACTTCGAGTTCGGGATCAACCTCCGCGCTCACACGATGCAACTGTCCCTTGGCTTCAAGGTCAGCAAGGAAGGACGGCAAGTCAGCGTTAGTCACACTGCAATCATCGCAGGTGCGCTCTAGACTGGCTTTGTGGTTCGCATTCTGTTGTACGCAGTGCCAGTAATCCTGGGGGTTTGGGCCCTTGTTGACTGTGCTCAAACAGCCAAAAGCGACGTGCGCAAACTCCCCCGAGCCGCATGGATTCTGATCATCCTGATCGCGCCCATTATTGGATCATTGGCCTGGCTGACGATCGGGCGCCGCAAGGGATCAGGTCCGCGACCAGCACCTCGCCCCGTGGCCCCCGATGATGATCCCGATTTTCTGCGCGACCTAGACCGCAAAAAGCCTCGTCGCGACGACAAGCCTGACGAGACGCCGTCCAGCTGACGCAGCAGGTTTACAGCCCGGAATACGAGTGCAAGCCGGGAAGCCAAATGTTGACGCCAATGAAATTGAAGATCAATGACGCATATCCCACCAAGGCAACGACCGCTGTCTTGCGGCCCTTCCAGCCCACGGTGACCCGAGCATGCAGGTACCCCGCATAAACCACCCAGGTGATGAAGGCCCACGTCTCTTTGGGGTCCCAGCCCCAATATCGACCCCATGCATTTTCGGCCCAGATCGCACCAGCGATAACCGCAAAGGTCCAGAGCGGGAAAACGAAAGCAACAATGCGGTAGCCAAGTGAGTCCAACTCCTTAGCCGATGGAACGCGCAATAAGAATCCAGTCTTCGACTGCGCGCTGCGATCTTCAAAGCGAGCTTTGACTAAATACAAGATGCTGATGATCGCCGACGTGGTGAACAAACCAAACGAAATGACGGCAGCGCTGACGTGAATCACCAGCCAATACGACCGCAAGGCAGGCACGAGTTGACCTGCATCGACATACAAAACAGTTACGGCAAGACCCAGAGCCAGCAGAACTGGCGTAACGATGAAAATTCCCATCCAGCGCAGGTCAAATCGACGATTCAGGAGGAGATAAATCCCCACTACAGACAGCGATGCCGTGATGGAGAACTCGTACATGTTGCCCCACGGCACTCTCCCAGCCGCAATTCCTCGCAACACCGCACCCACGGCATGCAAACCACATCCCAAGACCAAGAGCGACAAGCCAATATTCCCGAAGCGGGTGCGCTGGCCAGCGGGTCCTAGCTCGACCGGTTCGTCCATCGTCGGATCGTCGGAGGCGCTTCCGGCAGCCCCGACCAATACGTCAACTGGAGACACTTTCGCGCGACCCTTGCGTCCGGCGAAAGCCAAGTCATAGGCCAACGCAATCATCACCAGCGTGTACACAAACATCGCGGCATAAATAAATTGGTTGCTTAACGTTGCCCATGACTGACTGTTCATGCGTGACCTTTTTCCTCGCGATTCACCACATAAGTGACGACTGCTTCGACATCAGATTCAATTTCAGTGTTTTCCGTACGTGCCAAACCTGCAACCGCTACAACGGTACGCCCTTGGTCATCGATTGTCGTGCGTACCCAAATACGGCGGCGGCGCGTAAAGAGCGACATAACTAACCCAGCGATTGAGACAATCGCCGCAATCAGCGCAACGGGCGCTCCCGGATCGTGTGCAATCGAGAAAGTGGCGAACTGGGAGACGCCGTCAAAGGTGATCGTGCCGGCTCCATTAGGGATTTTCCATGTTTGCCCCGGAGCCAAGGCTTCAATCCCCAGCTTTTTCATCTTTGAGGTATCAAGTTTGTAAATCGACTGTGGCGCTCCGGTGTTGAGACCTAAATCACCTACCCACGCAGACATAAACAGACCAGGGGTGACAGCGGCCGGGAATTGTGAAATGGGTCCGCGTTCGGGGTCAACGCTGGTGGTGGGCAAAAAGATCGCTTGAACACCCAACTGCCTGGGCTTGGCATCGGGGGACTTGATCACACCGGAAGAAGAGAAGTTTCCATCTTGTGGCAAGAAGGCCACGCTGTCCTTCAAAACCACATTCCCCTTCCCATCACGCACCGTCACCCTCGGTGCGTAACCCCAACCCACCAAAAAGACTTTTGAGCCATTGACGGCAAGAGGCTTGTTGACTTCGATGCGAACTGGTTGTGACTGAGCAGTCTGAGTGGCTTGGTAATCAACCTCGGCGTAGAACTCACGAGGTGCGCCACGCTGGTTACCTTGTGTTTCAAAGGAGACCGAGAAGTTGCGAAGGTTAAAGGAAAATGGTGTGAGATTTTCGGGAACAAAAAGGCGCCCAGGTTTAAACGAGTCATATTGGGTC
>CAMCVY010000073.1 GCA_945881995.1 Bifidobacterium breve
TATATGCCGATCTTTAAGATCTTCGACCTCATTAACTAGGACAAAACGGACATTATTGGCCGCTTTTGGCCCTGATTCTTAGGGCCATTTGGGGCCGATTTTGGGCTTTCCAGGGTTGATTTTGTGCCTAGCGGGCCCCATTCCTGAAATTTGTTCAAAAAACTTTGGAAAAAGGGCTCAAGGTTTTCCCCGATCTGGGCGAAGTACTAACTGTCAATGAGCTACAAGGCCAGAAAGGGCACACCCGCCGAGAGGCGGGGTCGCAAAGCCAGGGGACCGCACCCGCGGTCAGCCCAGCTGCCTCGGTTGGTACTTCGAAAGAAGGACCGAATGGGGACCAGACGCCGACAGCTCTCGGTTCACCAGAAAGGGACCATCCTGATGCTCGCTCGCATCCGCAAGTCCATGGAGGAGAAGGACCAGGGCTTTACCCTGATCGAGCTCCTGGTGGTCATCATCATCATCGGCATTCTTGCTGCCATCGCCATTCCCGTCTTCCTCAACCAGCGCAAGAAGGCAACTGAAGCGTCCATGAAGTCGGACCTTCGTTCAGTCGCTAATGAGATGGAGACTTACTTCGTCGACAACCAGGCTTATGCCACGCCAACGCAGGCTGCCCAGGTTGTTACCGTCGGAACTGCCACCGTCAAGGTTTCAGCTTCGAACACCATTTCTAACGTTGCCGTCGGAACTGGCGTTGTTGCCGGCTCGTACTGTCTCAAGGCAGTCAGCTCCAACACCAGTGCCATCTGGTACTACGACAGTGATGCCGGCGGCCTCGTAACGGCCTGTGCCTAATCACTAACTAAGACAGTCCTCATGGGGCCCGTCCTAACCACGGACGGGCCCCATCGGGGGGTCTAACCACAAAGCCGTAACGGCTACCACACGAGATGGAAAGGAGAAACCCCGTGAAGCACCTTCCCCAGGCGCCTCAGTCCGCTGGTCTGACACGTTTCGCTCAGCGGCTTACTCCCTCCCGTGATGACCGAGGATTTACTCTTATCGAACTCCTTGTCGTCATCATCATCATTGGGATTCTCGCCTCGATTGCACTTCCGCTCTTCGTCTCGCAAAAGCGCAAGGCATTCGATGCCTCCGCCAAATCTGGATTGCGCACCGTAGCTGTCTTTCAAGAGGCCTATCTAGGCAGCAGTTCCAGCTATGGAGATATCGCGGATCTGCAAGCTCAAGGCTTTGGTATCAAACCAAGCAAGAATGTGACGATCACCGTGGTGTATCGAGCGGCTAGCACGGGCTACTGCCTGTCTGCAAAACACGCTGGGTCTCCAAAGACGTGGTATTACGACAGTCAGGCCGGCGGATTGTTGGGCAATTCAGCCACCTCATGTCCGACCACCAACTCCGGGACCACACCTGGCGGAAGCGCGGGAAGTTCCCTGACGGGCTAAAACCACACAGCCAGCCACACAGCCAGCCACACACGCAGTCCAGACGCGATCTCCCCTGGAGATCGCTTTTCTGGTTTCTGGAGCATTTGGGGTCGAAAACTCAGATTCAAGGGTAAAAGGGCTCAAGAGTCAGGCACAAAATGACGACAACTTCCCCATGGAACGGTTCCGTCATCGCCCTCACATCATCCGCCAGAACTTCGTGCTGTCTGATGATGCTGGTGTGTCCTTGGTCGAGTTGATGATGGCGATCATGATTTTCGCTATCGCGATGGCGGGGATCACTGCAGGATTTGTTTCCGTTGGTCAAAAGACTCGACTCAACAAGGATCGTGTGGCCGCTGCCAACTTGGCCTCACGCGAACTTGAAATCGCTCGTAACGTTTTCAATGCATCAAGCACTGGCCCCACCACGATTGCCGCTGACCTCGACGTCACCAATGGCTACCCGCTACCCGGTGGCACCGCAGGAAGTCCGCTTGTCGTTGACTCAGTTCCGTACACGGTCTTTCGACGCGCTCAATGGTTGCCAGCAGGAACGGGACAAAGTCCTTGTGACGGCGGTTCGGGCGTGACCTACCCAACGTTGGCGGTAAACGTCAAAGTCACGTGGCCGTACATGGGGCAGGTCAAGCCCATTGAGTCAAACACGCTTTTGACACCGCCCAAGGGAGTACTGGCATCCTCGACGTCGTTCGTCGCTGTCAAGGTCCTGGGCTCGAATGGATTGGGCAAGGAAGACGTCCCCGTCACGATTGCTGGAACTGGAGGGACGTACACGGCAACGACCGCTGAGGATGGTTGTGCAACGGTTGCCGTCGCGAGCTCTGGAACCTACACAGCATCGCTGAATTCGTCAGGCTGGGTGGATTTCTATGGCGCAGCAAACCCGACCAAGACGGTGACAGCTTCCTCATCATCGATCTCTCGCCTAACGTTTAACTACGACCGCGCGGCGAGGTTGCAACTGAGCCTTACCACCGCCGCGGGTTATGCCCTACCCACTGGTTTGCGAAGTATCACCTTGGGTAATACCGGTTTGCAGCCTTCCGGAACACAGGTCAAGGACATCGGCACCGGTGGGAGCGCAACGATCACCACGTTGTGGCCGTTCTCTGACGGTTACACCATGTGGGCTGGCTCGTGTGGTCAAAGCGACCCAGCAGCGGCCGGAGGTTCGCGAGCTTCAGCGGTGGTGGTGCCCAGTAACGGCAGTGCGACGACAACAACGGAATTAGCACCCGTGCAAGTCAACGTCACCGCGTCAACTGGAGCCGCAATCGGGGGAGCAACGGTGACCGCCACTCCACTGTCGAGCATCGCGTGCGTCGCCAGTGAGAATCCCTTGACTCTCGGTGTGACGAACTCTTCTGGCCAACTGCAGACCTCGCTGCCAGCAGGAAGCTGGACGCTGAAAGTGACAGGCAAGACCGCAGTCGGTGCGTGGCCCAATACTCCAGAACTGGTTCCGGGCGAGGCAGCTGTGACGGTGGCGGTGAGTGCCGCATGATGCGTCAACTCAAGCGATCTGACGAAGGTGTCACTCTGATTGAGATGGTCGTGGTGATTGCAATTTTGTCCGGTGTGTTGGCCATGGTCATGACCGTGATCATTGCCGCTCAAAAGAACGTCAATGGCAATTCGGCGCGACTGGACCAGATTCAACAGGGCAAAGTGGCGATGGAGTCCATGTCCAAGACTTTACGAACCGCGGTGCGCCCATCACAGCTCAATGCCACCTGCATCGGCTGCGATCAGGCCGCTTTCCTGCAGGGCAATGCTCGCAGCGTCCAGTTCTACGCCAACATCAACAACCCGGCCAATATTGTGGGGCCTAGTCGCGTCAGCTACACGGTCAGCAACTCAGGAGTCCTGACTGAAACGTTGCAGGCCCCCAATGTCCACTCGGCGACTGACTACAACTACCAGTACTGCACGCCAGGCCCTGGGTGCACAGTGACCAGCCGAGTCTTGGCTCGTGGCGTTTCACTCTCCAAGACGATGTTCACGTACTACGACGCATCCAACAACACGTTCTCCACATTGCCTCTGGCTAGCACGGACTTACCTCGCGTGGATTCCATTGACATCATCGTCAACGTTTCGAGTAGCGCGCAAGTGTCGTCAACAACCTTTACGCAGCGTGTGACCTTGCCTAATGCTGATGCAGTGCAGCAAACGGCGGTGCCAACGCCATGATGATTCTGCGGTTCTATAAGGCAATCGGACGGGGTATTGATCGACGCATCCACAGTCGCAAGGCGCAATCCGACGAAGGTATCGCCATGATCATGGTGATGGGCGCGATTGTTGTCTTGAGTTTGTTGCTTGCGGCCACCTTTGGCTATGCCAACGCAGTGGAGCCCCAAGCGCGCAAAGACCAGAACTGGAATGCGGCCTTAGCGTCGGCTCAATCAGGTGTCGATGACTACGTGTCCAAGCTCAATGCCAATGACAGCTACTGGCAAAACATTGACTGCACCAATATCGCCATGCGTGGCCCTAATGCAGGTACAAACACGTGTAACTGGACAGGCTCAACGGCTGTGGGATGGCAAAACGTCAGTGCTAACGACCCCGCTGCAGGCCAATTCCACTACGACGCGGACTCATCTGTGATTTTTAGTCAAGGTGCGGTTCGTCTGACATCGACTGGCAAGGTAGGCGATTCCAAGCGCACTATTCAGGTCTTGGTCACGCGTGGTGGCTCAACGGACTTCCTGTACTACACCGATTTTGAAGATGCTGACCCTTCGAACACTACGGTGTATCCATCTGGTGCTCCTAATGCTGACTGTGGTTCGACCGGACCGGCAGCGGCCAAGTACTGGTGGAATGGGCGCACCAGTGCTGATAGTTGTGTCGAGATTCAATTCGTAAGTGGCGACACCTTGGATGGCAAGGTGCACTTCAATGACACCCCGTACATCAATGGCACCACCTCGTTCCTGCAGGGCTATGAAACGTCAGCGCCTTCCTGCAAGACCACTCCTTACAGCGTGACTAACTGCCGTCGTGGTTCGGGAACGCCGAACCTTAACGGCACTAAGGCTACCTACGCGGATGTGCTGAATTTGCCTGACAATGCAACGAATTTCTCAACTTACCCGGGTTGTCAGTACACCGGTGATACGCGCATTCGCTTCAATGCTGCAGGGACCATGACTGTGTGGAGCACCCGTAGCGTCGGGACGACGACGAGCAACGACGGAAGCAGTTGTGGCACATTTACTGGATCAGGCTCGGTTACGGTCCCTGTACCCACGGACAAGATCATTTACGTCAAGAACTGGACGAGTCAAACCAAGTGCACCGTGGGTCAGGTGGGCGACGGCTTGCCAGTAACAGGGGACATCAATATCAACATCCCCACGTTCTTTTGTGGCAATGGAAACGTTTACATCGAAGGGACCGTCAAGGGCCGCGTCTCTATTGCCTCGCAAAACAACATCATTGTTACTGGCAATCTGCTCCTTGATGGTGTCTCAGCAGGATCCACACCCTCGGGCACTAGCGTGACCGGCTTGGTCGCGGCAAACTCGGTGGTCCTCGAACACCCGGTGAGGTGCACTGCGACGTCCAGTGGTTCGTGTACTGCTTGGGCCAACATTGATACGTCATCCACCACTCGGTATCTGTACGCCTCAATTCAGACGCTACAGCGCAGTTTCTGGGTGCAGTCCTATGACAAGGGCGCCCAGCTCGGCACCCTCAACGTCTATGGATCTATCGCGCAGAAGTGGCGTGGCATCGTCGGAACTGGTTCGAGCACTGGATATTTGAAGAACTACCGCTATGACTCACGCTTGCGTTTCCAGGCTCCGCCGTATTTCCCACAGTGGACCAATGCCGTGTGGTCGGGTCGAACCACTGGTGAAATCAAGTCCACCTACTAGTCCACAGCCTGCCCGTCCTCAGGCTCAAGTTGGGATAGCGTGCATAGGTGACTGCCTTATTGATCGGCGCGTGTTCCCTTTTGGGTTTGCTCGTGGGGTCCTTTCTTAACGTCGTGATCGCGCGGGTTCCGGCCGGCGAATCGGTGGTGTCACCGCGATCGCGGTGCCCTGGGTGTCAAACCGAAATCTCGCCTAGGGACAACATCCCCGTTCTCAGCTGGTTGATCCTTCGAGGCAAGTGTCGAACGTGTTCGATGTCGATCAGCTCTCGCTATCCGATCGTGGAATTGCTCACGGCAATCGTCTTTGCATCGTTTGCTTGGCACTTTGGTTGGTCAGCTGTTCTGCCAGCATTTTTATACCTGGGCGCAATTGGTGTGGCGCTAGCCATGATTGACCTTGATGTGCGACGGCTCCCCGATGTCATCGTCCTGCCCTCCTATGTGGTGGCCTTGGTGCTTCTGGGCGTAGGGGCTGTGGTTGACGGAACGCCGGAAGTGATGATCCGCGCAGTCCTGGGCGGTCTGGCCCTATACGCCTTCTACTTCCTGCTTATGCTGATCAAACCAGCGGGTATGGGCTTTGGTGATGTGAAATTGGCTGGGGTTTTGGGGCTCTATTTAGGCTTTTTAGGCTGGGGCAGCGTGGTAATCGGCGGATTCTTGGGGTTTGCCCTCGGCGGACTCGTCGGCGGTGGCTTAATGCTGGCCCGCCGGGCAGGGCGCAAATCCATGATCCCCTTTGGGCCCTTCATGCTGACGGGGGCCTTTTTAGCCGTATTTTGGGGCGAAATCCTGGCTCAGGCATACCTCGACCAGCTCAATCTCTAGCCCGTAGCCCAGTGGGGCTTAAGAAACCGGCTCAACGAGCCGAAAACTCCTGTAAGCGCCATCGCGGACCACGCGAGGCAGGGCAGGAGGGTCACCATGGCTGGGAAAACCGCCATCGGGCTCGACATCGGCAGTAGCGGTGTTCGGGCAGCGGAATTGTCGTTTGGCAAAAACGGCATCACCCTCGAAAAGTTTGGTCAAGTGGAGTTGCCCGAAGGCAGTGTCCGTGACGGGGAAGTCATTGATACCGACGCAGTGGCAACAGCGATCAAGCATCTGTGGGCGCACTCAAAGTTTTCTAGTAAGTCTGTGGTCCTAGGTGTTGCCAACGGCAAGGTCATCGTTCGCCAGGTGGAGTTGCCGTGGATGCCGGCGGCAGACTTGAAGCAGTCCTTGCCGTTCCAGGTTCAAGAGTTCATCCCGATTCCCGTTGATGAAGCAGTTCTGGACTTTCTTTCCGTTGAGGAATTCCACAATGAACAAGGCGCTCCGATGGTGCGAGGTTTATTGGTGGCAGCTTCGCGCGACATGGTCATGAGTGCGGTCACTGCAGTGCAAGCAGCAGGACTGACGCCTTCCATCGTCGATCTAACTCCGTTCGCTCTCTTGCGCTCGCTTTCCACGCAGACCCCCTATGGCGTCAATGAGGTCGAAGCCGTTGTTGATGTTGGTGCTCGCGTAACCAACATCGTGATCCACGAGGGCGGCGTACCGCGGTTTGTGCGCATCTTGCTCATGGGTGGCGCCGACATCACCGAATCTGTGGCTGAACGTATGGGTGTTCCGATGGAGCAAGCCGAAAGCTTGAAGCAGTCCTTGTCGACTGATGCTCAGTGGAGCAGCGACAGCGTCGATGAGTCTTTGATGCACGTGATGGATTCCAGTGGTCAGGCATTTGTCGACGAGGTGCGCGGTTCGTTGGACTACTACCTGGCATCAACCGGCTCGGCCCCGATTTCCCAGCTGGTCTTGACCGGTGGCGGCGGTCGGTTGGTCGGCCTAGTTAATCGACTTTCCCAAGCCACACGCATCCCTGTCGTTATCGGAGCACCCACCTCTTCGCTGGAGTTGGGTGACACCGGTTTGAGTCCTGAACAGTTGCAGTTCTTGGAGCCCTTGACTGCCGTTCCTGTTGGCCTCGCGATGGCGGTGGCCTGATGAGCACTTTGACCCAGAGTCGTGAGGAAGCCGCGCAGACGGTGTTGATTCCACG
>CAMCVY010000074.1 GCA_945881995.1 Bifidobacterium breve
GCCAGCCCCAGTCCGTGGCAAAACGATCCGCAGATCGCACCAGTTGCACACCCGATGTCACAGAAAGCCTCCTTGCCAACAAGTCTGCGCCCTACCTAGGCGCCCGTCTAGTGTGGGGCTGTGCCCAGCCCAGATCCCAGCGCAACGACCGCCGAGCGCCTCACCCGTGCCAGCGGTCAGTTAGCCACCGCTGCCGTTGATCGAATGGATCGCCAACTCCCCTGGTTTGCCACCATGGATGCCCAAGAACGCGCATGGGTGGGCACCATCGCCCAAGACGGCATCGCCGCTTTTGTGAAGTGGTACGCACACCCAGACGAGACCGCACACATCAGCGCCAACGTGTTCGGCAGCGCACCCAAAGATTTAGCCCGCGCAATCACACTGCGCCAAACCGTTGAACTCGTGCGCACCACCATCGATGCTGTGGAAGCACAAGTCAGCGAACTTGCTGCGCCTGGTGATGAAACCGAATTGCGCGAAGCCGTGCTGCGTTACGGTCGTGAAATCGCGTTCGCTTCTGCACAGGTGTATGCGCAGGCCGCTGAAGCTCGCGGTGCATGGGATGCGCGACTCGAAGCCCTCGTCGTCGATGCGATCTTGCGCGGCGAGGTTGATGCTGAAGTGCGCTCGCGCGCTGCTGCCTTGGCGTGGCATAACCGAGGCGATGTCGCAGTGATTGTGGGACTGGCTCGCAGCGCAGATCCTGAAACCATTGTTGAAGATATCCGTCGCAGTGCGCGCAGCCTGCGCCTTGAAGTACTGGCCGGTGTCCACGGCGACCAGGTCATCGCTGTCCTGGGTGGGGTGCACGAGCCGTTGGCCGCAGCCCAGTCCCTGGTTGACCAGTTCGCCCCTGGGCCGGTGGTGGTCGGCCCGCTAGTGCCGGACCTGTTCAGCGCAACAGCCTCCGCGAGCGAAGCGCTGTCGGGATTTAATGCGGTCAGCGCATGGCCACAAGCTCCGCGCCCGGTCGCATCCGATGACTTGTTGCCCGAACGCGCCCTCGCCGGTGATGCAGTGGCGAAACAATTGCTGATTGAGGAAGTTGCGCTCCCGTTGACCGGACACGTTCTTGAAACGGTGTGGGCGTTTTTAGAAACCGGATCCATTGAAGGTGCGGCCCGCCAGCTGTTCATTCACACCAACACCGTGCGCTATCGCTTGCGCAAAGCCACCGAACTCAGCGGCGTGGTCGTCACCTCACCGCGGGGTGCACATACCTTGCGAATCGCTTTATCCTTATCTACTTTGAATGACAACCCTGCAAAGGAGATGCGCTAGTGACCCTCGATGCAACACGCGCCGTCGTCATCGTTTCCGGTGGCGCTGCCTTGAGCCCCTTCACCACACCCGATGCCATCGCGAACCAAGGCATGGCCGCCGGTAGCACCGACACCTACTTGCGCCAGGGATTGCTCGATGCTGGCTTCACAGTTTTTACCTCGCCGGCCTCGATGGGAGGCGGCCCAGCCCTTGAAGACACTGGGTTTTCTGGCTTTTCCGATCCGGCCATCACCTTGCCCGCCGAGCTCACCGTCAACTGCGTAGGACCGATCGATGATGCCGGTCAACGGCTAGCCAACTTCCTGGAATACGTGAACGAAACTTTTGGCATCACCACGTTTGATCTGATCGGCCACTCGATGGGCGGATTGTTTTCGCGCGCGAGCATTCATGAACTCGCGCGACGCAATTCATCGTTGGCCGTTGGATCATTAGCCACCATTGGTACGCCCTGGCAAGGATCGTTTGCTGGCGACTACTCCTCCGGTGATGTCTCCATTGAACTAGCTGACGGCGATCCAGTCTCGGAAGAAATCTTGCGACAAGCCAAAGCACTGTTTGATGAAGCCTCCGAAGGTGCCGGTGAACAAGTCACGGACGCATTCCTCAACGGCACCAACGGCTGGAATCAACGCCATGTCGGCATGCTCGATGACATTGACGTGTTGCTCATCGGTGGCGATTACCTCAAGCGAGCCAGCGGTGATCCGCGCATGTGGCCACACGATGGGTTGGTGTCTTTGTCCAGCGCGCTGGCCCAGGACGTCAGTCCGGCAGTCCTGCCTCGCCGCGAAGAAGCCACCTTTGCCGGGGTTCACTCGATTTACTTCGCCGATGCCCTGGATTTGGCCTGGGACAAGGGCCTGACCTGGGACCCACTGGTATTGGAGAGACTGGTGGGACACCTGGGTACTGCTTAGGCGCGTGGCTGACCTCCCGCTCTGATTTCTTTGTAGGTATCCTCTAAAAATCATGTGCATTATTGGTCCGAGTCGCGCCCGGTTTTGGGCACACTCCACGCAAGGCTAAGACAGTGCTAGCAGTCATCGCTCCCGGACAAGGTTCGCAAACCCCTGGCTTCTTGGCCCCCTGGCTTGAGATCCCCACCTTTGCCGAACGCCTGCATTGGCTGTCCGCCGTCAGTGGTCTCGACCTGGCCGAGCTCGGCACCACCGCCGATGCCGAAACCATCAAGGACACCGCCATCGCACAACCCTTGATCGTGGCTGCCGGTTTGGTATCCCTACTTGAACTGTTCCCCCACCCGGCCGATGCGTATCGCGTCGTGGGCGTCGGCGCGGGACATAGCGTTGGCGAAATCACCGCCGCCGCAGCTTCGAACATAATCTCTGGTGAACAAGCCATGGTGTTTGTTCGCGAACGCGGCAAGGCAATGGCCGCTGCTGCGGCAAAGACACCTACGGGAATGTCGGCCGTACTGGGTGGCGATGCGGAAGTGGTGTTGGCCAAGCTTGCTGAACACGGACTGACTCCGGCCAACAACAACGGCGCTGGACAAATCGTTGCTGGCGGAACGATGGAACAACTCGCGGCGCTTGCGAACGATCCACCCGAAGGCGCGCGCGTTCGTGCCTTGCAAGTTGCTGGCGCATTCCACACGGTGCACATGGCTCCGGCTGTTTCGACGTTGGCACGCTATGCCCGCTCGATTTCTACCCACGACCCCCGTACAGCCCTGCTCTCCAACGCCGATGGCTCAGTGGTTCACAGCGGTGTGGAGTTCTTGACCCGCCTGGTCACCCAGGTCAACAACCCCGTGCGCTGGGACCTGTGCATGCAGACCATGGCCGAACTCGGCGTCACAGCCGTCATCGAGTTGCCACCAGCAGGCACCCTGACCGGCCTGATCAAGCGGGCACTGCCCGATGTCGAAACCCTGGCTCTGAAGACTCCCGATGACCTCGAGGCTGCTCGCGAACTCGTCGCACGTCACGGCACCACTAGCCCGCTGGATACTTCACCGACGTGGCGCATGTTGGTCGCGCCGGCCAAGGGAATGTTTGTTCGCGGTGACGCCAACGAAGGTGACGCTCTGGCAGTTGATGCACTAGTTGGCACCGTCAAGACTTTGCGCGAGGAGCAAGCAGTTGTCGCCCCGCACGGTGGCACGATCATTGAATGGCTCGTCGAAGACGGTGACCCCGTCGCTCCTGGCCAACCATTGGTTCGCTTGCACCCCGAGGCCAACGCTTCATGAGCTTGATCACTGCTGTCAGTGGCGCACCCTTTGCGCGCATGCTGGGCATCGGCTCCTATAGCCCCGCCCGCGTGGTGACCAACGCTGAGATGTGTGAACGCATTGATTCCACTGATGAGTGGATTCGCGAACGCTCCGGTATTACCGAGCGACGCTTCGCTGCCCAGGACGAAACCGTGGCTGACATGGCCGTGGCAGCGGCCAGCAAGGCTCTAGCCAGCGCGGGCATCACCGCTGACCAGGTCGATTGCGTCATCGTGGCCAGCGTGACCCACCTCAAGGCCACTCCCAGTGCTGCTGCCGAGGTCTCCCACCGGTTGGGTGCCGGTCGCGCTCCCGCTTTTGACATCTCGGCCGCGTGTGCTGGCTTTTGTTACGGCTTGTCCATGGCTCAAGACTTCATCCGCGGCGGCAGTGCCAAGTATGTGGTCGTCATTGGCGTGGAAAAACTCACCGACATCGTTGACCCCAACGATCGATCCACCGCGTTCTTGTTCGCTGACGGTGCGGGCGCGGCTGTGATTGGTCCATCCGATACGCCGGCCATCGGTCCGACCGTGTGGGGAGCGGATGGTTCACAACTTGACGCCATCACGATGAGTGGCCGCTACGAAGACCTGCGCGACAACGACCAGGCTGAATATCCGCACGTGGTGATGCAGGGTCAAGCCGTCTTTCGTTGGGCCGTGCACGACATGTCGATCGTGGCTCAACAAGCACTCGATGCAGCCGGCATCACCGCCGACCAACTCGATGCGTTTATTCCGCACCAGGCCAACCTGCGCATTGTTGATGCCATGGTGCGATCCCTCAAACTTCCCGCAGACATTCCTGTGGCCCGCGACATCGTGACTAGCGGCAATACCTCTGCTGCTTCGATCCCGTTGGCCATGGACCACATGTTGCAGGCAGGACACATCCGCTCCGGCGGCCTAGCCCTGCTGATCGGCTTTGGAGCTGGGTTGGCTTATGCCGCCCAGGTCGTGGAGCTGCCCTAGACCCCCGCAACCAGCGGGTGCACCACCAGCACTAACCACCGTTAACAACACACCAAGGAGCGCACACCATGGCCCAGTCCGAGCAGGAAATCCTCGCCGGCCTCGCCGACATCGTCAATGAGATCACTGGCGTTGCCGTCGCTGACATCGCGTCAGAAAAGTCCTTCACCGATGACCTCGACATCGACTCATTGTCGATGGTGGAAGTCGTGATGGCTGCTGAAGAAAAGTTCGGCGTCGAGATCCCTGACGAAGAAGTCAAGAACCTCGTCACCGTTGGTGATGCAGTTTCTTACATCGCAAAGGCAAGTGCCTGATTCACCCCGCGCCTTGATCAATAGCTTGTGAGCCGTTGGCCAAGTCGAAACAGCACCGTGCACTATCGAACACATCAAAGGAGTTTCACGTGAGCACTAACAACAAAACACGCGTGGTCGTCACCGGCCTCGGTGCGACAACTCCCGTGGGCGGCACTGCTGTGTCGACTTGGTCAGCGCTCCTAGCTGGTCAATCCGGCGTACGAACGATCACTGACGAGTGGGCAACTGACCTGCCGGTGAACTTTGCCGGTGTCGCCGCTGTTGATCCAGCTGAAGTGCTGGATCGGGTCGAGGCCCGCAAGCTCGACCGCATCGCGCAGTTCGCCCTCGTGGCAGCCCGCGAGGCCTGGGCTGATGCTGGCTTGACCACCGTGGACCCCGTCCGCCTGGGCGTCTCCGTTGCTACCGGAATTGGTGGCGCGCTGACATTGCTGAGCTCGTGGGATGCAATGCAGAAGTCAGGACCGCGCCGAGTCAGTCCACACACCATCCCGATGTTGATGCCCAACTCAGCGGCCGCAACAGTGGGAATCGAATTCACCGCGCGCGCTGGAGTCCACACTCCAGTGGCCGCGTGTGCATCGGGCGCCGAATCCATGGCCCAAGGTTTAGAGATGATCCGCAGCGGTCGCGCTGATGTTGTTGTCGTTGGTGGCACCGAAGCCTGCGTTCACCCACTCCCCTTAGCAGCGTTTGCTTCAATGATGGCCCTGTCTCGACGCAACGACGATCCCGCGAGTGCTTCACGTCCGTGGGACAAGGGCCGCGATGGATTTGTCTTTGCCGAGGGTTGCGCGATTTTGATTCTTGAATCCTTTGAACATGCCCAAGCTCGCGGCGCCCGCATGTACGCCGAAGTAGCAGGTGCTGGTTTGACCTCTGATGGCAGCGACTCGATGGTGCAGCCAGACCCCACCGGTGCTGGTGCCACGCGCGCTATCGAAGCAGCGCTGAAGGATGCTGGAGCCAGCCCTGACGAAGTCGTCCACGTCAACGCTCACGCCACTTCCACCCCCCAAGGTGACATCGCTGAGGCCTTGGCCATCCGCAACGCGTTGGGCAGCGCCATTGACGGTGCCTGCATAACCTCCACCAAGTCGATGACGGGCCACTTGCTCGGTGCTGCCGGCGCAGTCGAGTCCATCGCTGTGGTCAAGGCCATCTACGAACGCTTGGTTCCTCCCACCATCAACCTTGACGACCCAGAGGATGGTCTTGGCCTAGACATCGTCACCGGTTCACCGCGCACTTTGCGCGATGGATCCATCGTTGCTTTGAACAACTCGTTTGGCTTTGGTGGCCACAACGTCGCTCTAGCATTCCGGAGTATCTAATGGCAGTGGCAGCAAAGCCCAAGCTCGATCGCGCCAGCGATCCACGCAATCCCAATCACCGCATGGCCGCATTCCTCGATGCCGGTTCACTGCAGTTGATTTCCGCAGACGATGACTCCGGCATGCTCGCCGCTGTTGGCACCGTCGATGGCGCACGCGTGGTGGTGTTTTGCTCCGACCCCACCATTCAAGGTGGCGCGATGGGATCGGCTGGTTGCACAGTCATCGTTCAGGCCTACGAGAAGGCACTGGCCGATGGCATTCCCGTCGTTGGTTTGTGGCACAGCGGTGGCGCTCGGTTAGCCGAAGGCGTTGAGTCATTGCACGCCGTCGGCTTGGTCTTCCAAATCATGACCCACGCGTCGGGCAAGATCCCACAAATTTCCGTCGTGCTGGGTGCGGCTGCTGGTGGCGCTGCGTACGGTCCAGCGTTGACCGACATCGTGATCCTGGGACCTGAAGGCCGTGTCTTCGTCACCGGACCTGACGTGGTGCGCTCAGTCACCGGCGAAGACGTGGACGCCTTGCGTTTGGGTGGGCCTGAGCCGCATGGTCGTCGCTCGGGCGTGGTTCACATCATCGCTGATTCCGAACAAGGAGCCCTCGACCGTGCACGCGCACTGTGTGCGCTGCTGGGTGAACAAGGTCAACTCGACCTTGCCAAGGTCAAGGACGAAGACCTCGGTGCCTTGTTGCCCGAATCCATTAAGCGCGCCTATGACGTGCACCCGCTGGTCGATCACCTGCTTGATGGCGGCACCAGCGTGGAACTGCACGAAAAGTGGGCCCCCAACATTGTCACGGCCTTGGGCCGCATTGGTGGTCGCACCGTTGGCGTGATCGCCAACAACCCGTTGCGTTTGGGTGGTTGCCTGGACTCACCATCGGCGGAAAAGTCTGCGCGCTTTGTGCGCATGTGCGATGCCTTTGGTGTTCCACTGATCGTGATGGTCGATGTTCCCGGTTACTTGCCTGGCGTGGGTCAAGAGTGGGATGGCGTAGTACGTCGTGGCGCCAAGCTCTTGCACGCCTTCGCCGAAGCCGTGGTTCCGCGCATCACCGTGGTCACGCGCAAGGCCTATGGCGGCGCCTACATCGCGATGAACTCCCGCGCCTTGGGTGCGACCAAAGTTTTGGCTTGGCCCGACGCCCA
>CAMCVY010000075.1 GCA_945881995.1 Bifidobacterium breve
GACTGAAACTGAAATCTTCTGCTTGCTTGTCATGTTTTGACCTTAACTGGTTCGGTACAGTTTGGCGATAAATAGGCGGGTGTACGCATCAGGGCGGTGGGGCGAGCAATGCAGCAGCCAAACCTTGCAAGTCCTTGCGCTGTTTACGCCTGAAGTGCAACTGGATGCGGCGACCATCGGTGGTGAACAAGTCAATGCGCCCGTTGACCAGCATGAACATAAAAGCGTTGGGTTGCTTAACTTTGACGTCAGCAACTTGATTGCGCTCCAAGATCAGGGGCTGATCCCAACTCTGGCCAGTCAGGGCGATCTTGGACATCTTGTTATGCCCGACGATGTTCAAGGTGGTGCCATCGAAGTCAACATGGACCATGTACCCCGTGAAAGTTGTCATAGACCCACGCTAACCCCGTGGGCAGACGGGTTCTGGGCGCCTTGCTCGGTAGGCTGATGGCATTCCCACAGGTAGGCGTGGGATTCACTGCTGGTTCAAGGCTTGGGAGAGCGCTGTGTCAACGCTGAGCGTCACGATCGATGGAGTGCCAAGCGAGTGTGATGCTGGCGCGACTGGTCTGGATGTCTTTGCCGACCGCCGTGAAGTAGTCGTCATGCGCATCGATGGCGAATTGCGCGACCTGAGCCTAGCCATTGAAGCTGGCCAAGCCATTGAAGCGGTCACGATTGATTCGCCCGATGGCCTGATGGTGATGCGTCACTCGACCGCACACGTTCTGGCCCAAGCGGTTCAACAGACCAACCCCAGTGCGAAGTTGGGCATTGGACCGCCGATTGATAACGGCTTCTACTACGACTTTGACGTGGAGACCCCGTTCACGCCCGATGACCTCAAGGCCATTGAAAAGCGCATGGAACAGATCGTTAAGCAGGGCCAACGTTTTACGCGTCGGGTCGTCAGCGATGAAGCCGCCCGCGATGAATTGGCTCACGAGCCGTACAAATTGGAATTGATTGGCCTCAAGGGTGGCGCCGATGTTGACAGCGACGTCATGGAAGTCGGCGGCGCTGAGCTGACGATGTATGACAACGTCAATGCCAAGACCGGCGAGCGCGAATGGTTCGACCTGTGTCGCGGCCCGCACGTGCCCACTACGCGGTTGATTCCGGCCTTTAAGTTGATGCGTTCAGCTGCGGCCTACTGGCGCGGGAGCGAAAAGAATCCCCAACTTCAGCGCATTTACGGCACCGCCTGGGCTAGCCGCGATGACCTCAAAGCACACCTGACTTTCCTCGAAGAGGCCGAAAAGCGCGACCACCGTCGCCTAGGCACCGAGCTAGACCTTTTTTCCTTCCCTGACGAAATCGGTTCTGGCTTGGCGGTCTTTCACCCCAAGGGCGGAATCATCCGTCGCGTCATGGAGGACTACTCGCGCAAGCAACACGAAGCCGCGAACTATGAGTTTGTGTACAGCCCGCACTTGACTAAGGCGATCTTGTTTGAAAAGTCTGGTCACTTGGACTGGTACTCCGAGGGCATGTACCCGCCGATGGACTTGGACACCGAATACGACGCCGATGGCCAGGTCAAGCGCCAGGGCGCGCAGTACTACATGAAGCCGATGAACTGCCCCTTCCACAACTTGATCTATAGCGCGCGTGGTCGCTCGTATCGCGAACTGCCATTGCGCTTGTTCGAATTTGGAACGGTGTATCGCTACGAGAAGTCCGGTGTGGTCCATGGGTTGACCCGCGCCCGCGGATTTACCCAAGACGATGCACATATCTACTGCACGCGCGGGCAAATGGCCGAAGAGCTCGATCGCTTGTTGACCTTCGTGCTTGATCTCCTGCGCGACTACGGGCTCGATGACTTCTACCTTGAGTTGTCCACCCGCGATCCCCAAAAGTCCATTGGTAGTGACGAGGTCTGGGAAGAAGCCACTGAAGTTTTGCGCTCAGTCGCGGAGAATCAAGGCTTGGAATTGGTCATGGACCCTGAAGGCGCCGCGTTCTACGGCCCGAAGATTTCCGTGCAAACGCGAGATGCGATCGGTCGCTCGTGGCAGATGTCGACTATTCAGGTCGACTTCAACTTACCTGAGCGCTTTGACCTGGAATACCAAGCAGCCGACGGTTCGCGTCAGCGTCCCGTGATGATTCACCGCGCATTGTTTGGTTCGATTGAACGTTTCTTCGCCGTCTTGCTTGAGCACTACGCCGGGGCGTTCCCTCCCTGGTTGGCGCCTGTTCAAGTCGTCGGTATCCCCATCGCTGATGAACACGTGCCGTACTTGGACGAGGTCGCTGCACAACTTCGGGCTGCTGGCATTCGCGTCGAGGTCGATTCCTCCAATGACCGAATGCAAAAGAAGATTCGCAACGCGCAAAAGCAAAAGGTTCCCTACATGCTCATCGCGGGCGATGAAGATGCCGCCAAGGGCGCGGTTTCCTTCCGCTTCCGCGATGGCACCCAAGACAACGGAATTGCTATTGAAGAAGCCATCGCCCGCGTTGTCGATGCTGTTGACCGGCGAATTCAGGTTTAGTCATGACCCAAAGCCCCGATTCTTCCGCTGATGCCGCAGACGGCAAGGCCAAAGCCAAAGCCAAACATGCGGCTTCGTTCGTGGTTGACCCAATCGCGCGAGCGCTACTGAAGATGCACATCAGCCCGGATGCCGTCACCATCGTGGGGACGCTGGGCGCGGTAATTGCCGCGTTGTGGTTTTTTCCCACCGGACACTTGGTCGCTGGAACCATCATCGTCAGTGTTTTTGCCCTTAGCGACATGCTGGACGGTTCCATGGCCCGCCAATCTGGGAGACAAAGTGCATGGGGTGCCTTCCTGGACTCACTCCTTGATCGGGTCACTGATGCAGCCATCTTTGCCGGTCTGACTATCTGGTTTCTGGGCTCAGGAAACGAGACGATTTTGGGTTATGCAGCGCTGTATTGCTTGGCCGCAGGGCAGGTGATCAGTTATGCGCGAGCCCGTGCTGAAGGCTTGGGGCTGCAAGCATCCGGTGGCATCGCCGAGCGGACCCAACGGCTAGCCGTGGTGATGATTGCACCTGGCTTTAGTGGATTGGGAGTTCCGTTCATTCAGGCCATTGGTTTGTGGGTTCTGGTGTTCGCCACAACGATCACAGTGATTCAGCGCATGGTCATGGTGCGTCGACAGGTAGTAGACGGTCAGTGAGTGCGGAGAACGCTGTGACAGGTATTCGCGACCGCGCTGCTGATTTGGCCTATGCCACGGGTTGGCAAGTGGCAGGAGTAATTCCTGCTACTTGGTCGCGCCGTGCGTTTGAAACTCTGGCGAATCAGACGTGGGCTCGCGACGGTGAAGGCGTACAACAGCTGTCGTCAAACTTAGCTCGCGTCTTTGATCACAGCTTGGAACCACACGAATTGGCGGAGTATTCGCGCCAGGCGATGCAGTCCTACATGCGCTACTGGAATGAAACTTTCGCGCTTCCGCATTGGTCCCACGACGACATCGCCGACAAGGTGGAGATTGTTCACGAAGAGCGCTTAACGGCTGCCATCGCGCGTGGCAATGGCGTGGTGATCGCGTTGTCTCACAGCGCAAACTGGGATTTGGCTGGCGCGTGGTTGGCCTCAACGCATGGTGGCTTCACTACGGTGGTTGAACGGTTGAAGCCGGCTGGACTCTTTGAGCGATTCAAGGCCCACCGTGAATCACTGGGGATGGAGGTTCTTGCCGTTGATGGGGGACCTCGTGTACTCGCAACGATGAGCACACGATTGCGCGAAGGTGGCACTGTGTGCTTGCTTGCTGATCGTGACCTCAATGGCACCGGCATCCTCGTGAATTTCTTCAACGAAGCCGCTCACTTTCCGGCCGGACCTGCAGCGTTATCGGTGAGTACCGGTGCTGCACTGATCACGCTGCGGTTGTCATATAGAGCCGAAAAGTTGATCATTGATTTCGATGAGCCGCTAGTGGAATTATTGCCCGACACTGCAACGCGTCACGATCGCGTGCAGGTCCTGACTCAGCAAGTGGCCGACCAATTCCAGGCCGCCATCAGTGACCACCCCACGGATTGGCACATGTTGCAGCCGTTTTGGGATGCCGACAGGAGTTTGTCGTGACCGCAGGCTCAGGCGGTTCGACACTACGTATTGGGATCGTCTGCCCGTATTCATGGGATGTTCCCGGTGGCGTGCAAACCCATATTCGCGACTTAACGCATGCTTTGCAGTCGCGTGGGCATCAAGTGTCAGTTCTTGCTCCCGGCGATGAGGAGACCGAAGACGACTTTGTCGTTTCTGCTGGACGCGCGATTCCCGTGCGCTACAACGGATCGGTGGCACGACTAGCGTTTGGTCCGTTTTCTGGTCAACGTGTGCGCAAATGGATTGACGAAGGCAACTTCGATGTCGTGCATGTGCATGAACCAGCTGCGCCGAGCATTTCCCTGGTTACGTGTTTGGTTTCTGAAGGTGCACTTGTTGGCACTTTTCACACCTCAAATGCTCGTTCGCGCATGATGGCTGTCAGTGCTGGCTTTTTGAAAGTCGCGTTGGAAAAGCTTTCGGCGCGTATCACGGTGAGCGCTCCGGCGCACGTGACCTTGGGTGATCACAGCGAACTGTTCGGAGCCAGCACGGTGACGATCCCCAACGGCGTCGATGTCAGCGAGTACGCCGATGCCGAACCGATGGCTATTGAGCCGGCCGATGCTCAGGTCGTGGTCTTTCTTGGTCGTATTGATGAACCACGCAAGGGTTTTCAGGTGCTGGCCCCGGCCCTAGCAACAATTGCCGGTCAATGTCCCAAGGCTCGCTTTTTTATCGCCGGTCCAGGTGATGCGGACCAAGCGGCGAAATTGATCCCGAAGAGCGCTCGTTCCCGAGTGCACTTTTTGGGCCGGATCAGCGAAGCTGAAAAGGCTTCCCTGATGGCCCGCGCCGATGTCTTTGTTGCACCCAACACCGGTGGCGAAAGCTTCGGTATCATCTTGCTTGAAGCTATGGCTGCGGGAGCTGCGGTTGTTGCCAGCGACCTTGAAGCATTTTCCCTAGTGCTGGGCGCAGACCCGGTGGGCAAGCTGTTTGCCAACGAAGATTCCGCTGACTTGGCACAGGCCGTCATCGACGTGCTGCGCGACGATGCCATGCGACAAGACTTCGTGACTCGCGGCAAAGACCAGGCCTACAAATACGACTGGAATGTTCTGGTGGATGAAGTCATCGGTGTGTACGAGAGTGTGCATGTGCCTGGACAGGTCGTGCGCGAGGATGCCGCAGGGACGGCTTTTGGTCGTGCCAAAGTGTGGGGCAAAGGTGATCGCGAATGAACACGCTGACTTGGATCGTGATTGCAGTGGTCGTAGCGGCGATCTACTTAAGTCAGATGGCTGGTCGACTCGACCGCCTGCACATCCGGGTGGACAACTCCCGGCGCGCTCTGCAAGATCAACTGCTTCGACGAGCCAGCGAGGCTGCTGAGCTAGCAGCACTTCCGGGCGCGACTACGCCGGAAATAGCCGTCGCTTTTGATACCTACGCCCACGTGGTGCGTCGAGACGAACAGATCAATCCAGAGATTGAAGAAGCACTCACGACCACCCTCAATTTTGCCCTTCCGGATGCTCAAACTATCGCGGCGATTGCCGGTATTCCTGGCGGTAGCGACATCCTGGATGAGTTGCAGGGAACCTGTCGCAAGGTCGAGTACGCCAAGACTTTTCATGATGATGCGGTGCGACAGTGCCAGACCATGCGTCGTAAGCCCATCGTGAAGATTTTCCGGCTCTGGGGGACGGCCGCGTGGCCCGAACGCCTCGAGTGTGACCTGACTCAGCCCGATGGTTTTGCCTAGTCTTCGCACTAAGCCACTACCGCGAGCACTCTCAAGCCCATCGCCTACGATGGGGACACCAAACATCGACTGTTAAAGGTTTCCCTGTGTCTGAGCTCAACGAATCAACCACCACTGGCACCACCGGCGTCAAGCGCGGCATGGCTGACATGCTCAAGGGCGGCGTCATCATGGACGTCATCGACGCCCAGCAGGCACGCATTGCTCAGGACGCTGGCGCAGTTGCAGTGATGGCGTTGGAGCGCGTTCCCGCGGACATTCGCCGCGATGGTGGCGTAGCTCGCATGTCAGACCCCGACATGATCGATTCGATCATTGATGCCGTCTCCATCCCCGTGATGGCCAAGGCGCGCATTGGCCACTTTGCCGAGGCCCAAGTCCTGCAATCGCTGGGCGTGGACTACATCGATGAATCCGAAGTTTTGACTCCTGCCGATGAGGCCAACCACATCAACAAGTGGAACTTCACTGTTCCCTTCGTCTGTGGTGCGACGGATCTTGGTGAGGCATTGCGCCGCATCAGCGAAGGCGCGGCCATGATTCGCTCCAAGGGCGAGGCCGGCACCGGGAACGTGGTTGAGGCCACGCGCCACATGCGCCAGATTTTGAGCGATATTCGTCGTCTGAGCACGATGGATGACGCTGAGTTGTTTGCCGCAGCTAAGAACCACCGCGCCCCGATTGAACTTGTTCGTGAAGTAGCCGAAAAAGGCGCATTGCCTGTGGTGTTGTTCACCGCTGGTGGAATCGCCACTCCTGCAGACGCAGCGATGATGATGCAGCTGGGTGCTCAGGGTGTCTTTGTTGGTTCGGGAATCTTCAAGTCCGGCGATCCGGTCAAGCGCGCTGAAGCCATTGTTAAGGCCACGACCTTCTTCAACGACCCGGACGTGGTTGCCAAGGTTTCACGCGGCTTGGGAGAGGCCATGGTGGGTATCAACATTTCCACCCTGCCCACCGACCAGCGTTACGCCGATCGCGGCTGGTGAGTCCAGTTATTGGAGTCCTTGCACTCCAAGGTGATGTAGCCGAACACGTGCACGCCTTGCGTGCACTAGGGGTTAGCACGAAAGAAGTGCGCACCGTTGACGAACTGCACTCCGTTGATGGGTTAGTTCTTCCTGGGGGAGAGTCCACCACCATCGCTCGGCTTGCGGGAATCTTCGGATTACTTGAACCCTTGCGTGCGGCGATCAAAGAAGGCTTGCCCTGTTTTGGTTCATGCGCCGGGATGATCTTGCTGGCCGATCGAGTCCTTGATGGTGAAGTGGATCAGCCCACGTTTGGCGGCATGGACATCACGGTACGGCGCAATGCTTTTGGTCGTCAGGTGGATTCGTTCGAAACCGAACTTGAAATTGCGGGCATTGCCGGAGCACCCATGCATGCGGTGTTCATTCGGGCCCCATGGATTGAGGAGTTAGGTCCTGACGTGGAAGTTCTCGCTAGGGTCACAGAAGGCCCAGCCGAGGGTAAG
>CAMCVY010000076.1 GCA_945881995.1 Bifidobacterium breve
GGCTCATCACGCCAGCGCTTCATAAAGCGCTCAACGATGGTGTGGCCTTGATCAATTTCGCTTTGCGGAACCATGGGTTTGCCGATGCCGCGGGCCGACTGTGCGACATAAGACATCGCCATCACGGAAACGCGAGCCAAGTTGTCGCGCGCTTCGGCATCATCAATATCGAGAAGTTGCTTTAAGCCCCACGACGGAGCCAACATGGCGATAGCGCTTTGAACATCAACGCGGACGTCACCGGAGTGAACCGGCAGGGGGAAGGGTTCGGCCGGCGGAAGGCCGGGTCCAAACTCGCCATCAACGAGCAATCCCCACACGTTGCCAAAGCTGACCTTGCCGACGAGGTCTTCAATATCCACGCCGCGGTAGCGCAGCGAACTGCCTTCTTTGTCCGGTTCGGCGATTTGAGTTTCAAACGCGACGACGCCTTCTAGCCCGGGTACGAAGTCAGACATGAAGGCTCCAAACAATGGTGGATTAAGCCCCTATTCTCGCTGGTGTGGCCTGGCTCACGTGGGGCGGGTCTGGCCCTTCAGGGCTGGAGTTCCCGGACCAGGCAGATGCGTGATACAACGATGAAGTGACCAAGGCTGACCTTTCCAAACTGCGCCGTGCCTATGCCGATGTGCCTCTGCTGGAATTGCAGATGGCTAGCAATCCGCTCGAGCAATTTGCGCGATGGTTTGACGACGTCTTGGCTGTTCCGGATGCGATCTTGGAACCCAATGCGATGGTGTTGTCCACGGTGAGTAGCGAGGGCCAACCTAGTTCTCGCACGGTCTTGCTCAAGGGTTTTGATGAGCGAGGATTCGTGCTTCACACCAACTACACCTCGCGTAAAGGTCAAGAAGCATTGGCAACAGGCAAGGCCAGTTTGGTTTTTCCGTGGCACCACATTGAGCGTCAGGTCACCGTTGTTGGAGCAGTAAAGAAAGTCAGCGACGCTGAAAGTGTGGAGTACTTTGCTCAGCGACCGAGGGGCTCGCAAATTGCTGCGTGGGCTTCGCATCAATCGCAAGTGGTTGAACGAAGCGAACTTGAACGCCGCTGGGCCGAGCTTGAAGAGCGTTTTGCGGGTATTGACGTGCCGCGCCCGGACTTTTGGGGTGGATTACGAGTCGTTCCGGTCTCGGTGGAGTTTTGGCATGGCCGTAATGACAGGTTGCATGACCGCCTGCGCTACCGCTTGTTTGATGGGTCGTGGGTGCTGGAACGATTGAGCCCGTGAGCACTTCGCGATTGAGTCGATGGCGCTCGACCATTCTCGCTGACATCACGCCGCTAAAAGTTTCTGTAGATTTCCGGCGGATCTTCTTTGCTCAGCTGGTTTCGCAAATCGGCACGCAAATGACGGCGGTTGTTTTACTCCTGCAAATTTTTGAAATCAGTCAATCAAACTTGGCAACAGGTCTTGTGGGTGCGGTGGCTTTCCTGCCGATGGTGATCGGTGGTCTGTATGGCGGGTCGATTGCGGACGCGCGCGATCGGCGAGCAGTGGCTTACTGGACAACCACTGGGCTAGCTGGTTTTTCCCTGGTGTTTGCGGGGATGGCTTACTCCGACTTGCGTTTGTTGTGGCCCTATTACGTACTTATTGCTGGCCAGACCTGGCTCTCGGCGATTGCTCAACCCACACGTATGGCGATCATTCCGCGGTTGGTCGGAGCGGAACTTCTACCAGCAGCCAATGCCCTGGCTCAGATTTCTTGGAACATTGGGTTCACGCTAGGTCCGGTGATCGGCGCCACGATTGCAAAGAGTTATGGGTTTGGCTGGGCGTACCTCGTTGATGCCTTGTCATTTGCGGGTGCGGTGTACGCCTATTGGCGGTTGCCGCCAGTAGTGCCTGATGCGGATGACGACCATAAAGCGGGTCTGGCTTCCGTCCTTGAAGGCTTGCGCTATCTCAAGGGCCGAAAGAATTTGTCCATGACGTTTTATGTCGACATCGTGGCCATGGTCTTTGGTATGCAGCGCGTTTTGTTTGCTTCGATTCCGTTAGCGTTCTATGGACTAGCAGTGGTGGGATTCGGGCCCATCAATGTTTCCTTGAGTGGGCTTTTATTTGCCGCACCCGCTGCTGGGGCAATCGTTGGCGCTGTTGCCTCGGGTTGGTTCACTCGTATTCGACGCCAAGGGCTAGCAGTTGTCGCATCCATCATTGTGTGGGGCGGTGCAATCGCATTATTTGGATTAACGCAGCAGTGGTGGTTGGGCTTGATCTTCTTAGCTATCGCAGGAGCTGCCGACATGGTTTCTGCGGTGTTTCGAAACACGATGTTGCAGGCTGCCACTCCCGATGCGATGCGTGGTCGGCTCCAAGGTGTCTTAATCGCGGTAGTAGCCGGTGGTCCCTATCTTGGTGACTTCCGCGCCGGTGCGATTGCCGACTGGTTCGATGTCCGCACGGCCGTCGTCAGCGGTGGAATTTTGTGCATCGTGGGAGTTGTGGCGCTGATGGCGTGGCGGCCGGGGTTCCTGCGGTACGACGCGTGGCATCCTGTTCCGTAATTTGTGCACAAATGTGGGGGGTTGAGGCGTAATGGGTTGGTATTATCAGGGCTCAGCGTTTGCCCCTTCCCCCGCGGTGAATTCGTGAGAGGCCAGTCCATGGGTTTGTTTGCGCGTGCGCATCGTCGCGCCACGTTGGCCTTCCTTGTCACCATCAGCGTCGTAGCTGGTTTCCTGACGGTCGGTGCCACATCGGCGGCCGCGATCGGTCCGTCTATCGCGGTGAGCCAACAGGTCTCGAGCTCGGTCCTGGTCGGACAGGACGCCTCTTTTACTTTGACTGCAAGTAACCCTGGTATTGCGTTGGCAGTGCCCCAATACAACGCGACCTTTCGCACGGTCCTTCCGGCCGGAGTTACCTACAAAGTCGCAAGCACCTCGCCTTCGTCAGCCGGCGAGCCCACGATTATTCGTGATGCGCTCACTGGCCAACAAACCTTGATTTGGTCCAACGTCGCTGACGTCCAAGTCGGTAGTACCTTCGCGCTTTCGTTCAAGGCCACGCCGGATCCGGCAACCTTGAGTGTGGGTTGGTCTTTCGATTCAGCGAGCGAAGCGTATGCGAGTTCTGATCCGAAACTAGTGCCGAAGTTTGATACCCAGGGCGTAGCGATTGCGAACGCCGCGGTCAGTAGTGCGCAAACAGCGCCGGCCACTACTCAAGTCACCGCGATTACTGTCGCCAAGAGCGAGCCCAGTCCTGAAGGCGAGCTGCTGCGCGGGGTCCACACGCATTCCACGATTTACACCCTGAAGGTCACCAATAACGACAAGAACGCCACCAACGCTGTGGTTGTTGAGGATTACATCCCGGCCGGCATGGAATTCCTCGGTTGTGGAGGAGTCGATAACAGCACAGGAGTTGAGTACCCAGGCGCCCCTTCGCTAACCAGCACGCCAACCATCGCTTCCGCTTCCTGCCCCACACCTACTCGGGTAGAAACGGTGACAAACCCACCGGCCCAAGGTGCGATCACCTATCCAGCTGGCATCTACACCAAGGTCACGTGGTCGCTGGGAAACCTGGCGGCTGGCGCGATCAAGACAATTCAATATCGCGCGGGCATTCCGCTGAAGGCCAATACGGCTACCTTCACCGGTGGAACGCCGACGGCAACGAGTTTGACCCAGACTGCGAATCTCAATAACAACTCCGGTCCCTCGGTTCGCGAAACTGCAACAGAAAAATCGTTGACCAACATCGTTCGCGTCTCGGGCACTTACACCGGACCCGTTGCACCATCAGCATCGACGAGCGTGTCGAGTTCGGGATCTTCAACGGTGACCGCCGAAGACATTTCCATGCAAAAGAGTGTTTCACCGTCGTCATTTACCGCTGGTGGAATCGCCACATTCACGCTGACCGTTCGAGTCAGTGAATACGTCAATGGTTCGGCGATCACCTTGACCGACACGTTGCCCGATGGCATGTGTCCGCTGTCCAGCTCGGTGAATTACTCCACCGGCTCTGTCAGTGATTGCGCACCGGTAGCAGGAAGCAACCCCACGGGGGCAAGCTACTCATCCATCACGCAACAACCTGACGGCACCTTTGCCATCACCTTCAATGACCTCACGGTCAATGCAGATGGTGTAGCCGTGGTGACGTTCAAGGCCCGCATGTTGGCGAACTACCTCAGTAACGGTGATCCAGTGGTGGCTGGCGATGCAGTGGTCAATAACGCTGCCTTGACGGGAACGACCACGCCCATCGCAGGGACCGGTGAATCCGGGACGGAAACGGTCAGTGACATCTCGTCCGCTCGATTGACCACGTCTTCGCTGACGGTTGTCAAAAAGATCAAGCCGGCCGCGGACCCCTATGTGTGTGGAACGGGTCCCTACGTCAAGCCAACGGAACCGGGTTATTCATCCAGTGACTTCATCTTTGCTAAGGGTTCGCGCATTTGTTTTGAACTAAGCGTGACGTTCCCGAGTTCCACCGATTCACGCAACGTGGTCATCAACGATGTGCTGCCCGACGGGACGGTTTATGAAGCAGGTTCACAGTCCACGGTTGTGGCGCCGTCCTATGCGGTGACGTTTAACGAAGCTGCGGCCGCAGCTGATACAGCCTTCCCCACCTGGACGCTGGGTAACACCATTGGTGCAGCCAAGTTTGTTCCGGCGGGTGCGACGTTTAAGGCCTACATCGGCGCGATAGTCCAGCGCGCTGCAGACGAGACCTCCGTTGACCTGACCGACAACTTGATGAAGATGCGATCGGAGTCAACATCTGGCGCAGCGGTTTCCTACCGCGACAGCGTCGGGTTTGGAATTGCACCGGTGACACCCCTGACCATCACCAAGGGCATCGCTGAGATCACCGATGCTGTCGGCGCCGTAGCTTCCATTGACCCAGTACCTGGGGCCGCCAACAACGTGGACAATAAAGCTGTTGAACAAGGTGACCAGGTCCAGTTCCGTGTTGACCTAAAGAATTCCGGCACCGATGCCAACGGGAATGCGGAACCGATTCGCGGCTTTGATGTGTGGGACGTGCTGGCACCGGGTATTACGTGTGCGCAGGTGTCGTCAATCTCAGCAGTCAGCGCAGCTGCTGGTGCACCTATTGGTGTGTGCACCAACCCAGGCGACGCCACCCACCCCACGTTCACCGACAACGCGACGCTGAGTGCCATTCGCTGGACCGCACGCAGTGGAACTCAGGATCAAATCCTGCCCGGCGCATCGCGAACGATGACCTATGAGGTGGCAATTCCGACGCCCTCTCGTGCCGGTGCTGACCTGGTCGACACGGCTCACGTCAGGTCGTACGACGTCTTCAACGAACAAAGCGACACGTCGACGACGTACTACCCATTGAGCAATGTGGACACCACGGTTGCGGTCCAGGATCAACTCATCCCGGCGATCTTTGATCCCTCCAATGTGTTCTTGGTCGATGTGTTTCTTAAGAAGGCGGTAATCGCCACCGGTATTACTGATACGAATAACTCGGCCCTCACCGAGGCGGTCAATGGCGAAACGGTGACGTATCGAATTAGTTTCACTGTTCCGGCTCGCACCAGCATTTACAACGGGGCTATCACTGAAGTCTTGCCCAGCGGTATCCAATTCATCAGTGCTTCAGCCCGGTTTGCGGCCAATGGCAACTCGCCAGCGACGAGTGCTCTGCCCAGCGGTGTCAGCCTGAATGCAACCAATGGCGGACTGAGCTTTCCCACGACGTACACCAACAACAGTTCTACGGATGACTTGTTTGAAGTCACTGTTATCGGCAAGGCCACCGCAAATGCGAGCACGGGCGTTAAGACCAACTCCGCTTTGTACGGATCAAGGGCAACGCCAAACGGTGCAGCCCTGCCGAACAAGACTGCAACCGCCACCGTGACGGTTATTCGGCCTTCTCCCTCGTTGGCTAAGACCAACAGCTCCACGGGAACTGTGGTGGGTGGTCAGGTCATCAAGTACCAACTGCGAGCCAGCAATACCTCTGGTCGTCCAACGCTGTACGACGGCATCATCGTTGACTGTGTTCCGGCCGGTGTGATTTTCCAAAGTTATGACGTCCCAACGGCTGGTACGACTAAACCTGCAGTCGCAGGAACCGGCGCCAACGGCTGTCCTGCTGGTACCACCAAGCTCACGTGGAACCCCGGTCCCATTGCGGGTGGCATTGCGCGAACGCTTTCGTACAACGTGAAGGTGACCGAGGGTGCTGTTGGCAACGTGCAGTACACCAACAATGCAACCCTGGAAGGAAGCGGACTCAACGATGGGGCCAATAACCCTTCGGTGGAGTACGTCGTTTCCAAGACAGCTACAAATACCGTCACCGTCAATGGCGTGACGATTGGCAAAACTGTCGTTCCGGCTGCGCGCACGATTGGTCAGATCGCCACCTTCACAGCAACGGTAACTGTCCCGGCCAATGTCAACTTTTACAATTTGTCGATTGTTGATCGCATTCCCGCGGGATTTGATCGCACAACGTTGACCACAGATGCGGTGGATTGCACTAATGCCGACGCTGGCGACTGCGACCTCACCCCCAACGAACTGACACCTGTGGCTCAACTCGATGGTTCAACGACGGCTGGTTGGCTCCTCGGTGATGCAACAGCGAGCACGCAGCGGCGAACCATCAAGGTCACCTACTCCATCGAAGTAAAAGACCTAGCCGGCATCGTGCGCAACTCGACGCTGATCAATAGCGCCGAAGCCAAATGGGATGTGGTGACAGGTCCAGCGCCGATCAGCCCTGATGACGCATTCACGCAAAAGACGCCAACACCGGCAACCGCAACGGTGACCGTTCAAGAACCGTCCCTGACCGTTGACAAGCGGGTTGATGACTCAACGCCTTCACCTGGTCAGCTATTCACGTACACCGTGAAGGTGTCGAACTCAACGGCTGTTAACACCAGCACGGCCTACAACACCTCAGTGACTGACACGATTCCGGTGGGCGTGGTAATCCAAACTCCGCTTCCTGCTGGCGCTGTACTCACGGGAGTTGGACCCAACGGTGGTGGGACGATCACGTGGACTCCGACAACCAATATTTTGCCTGGCGGATTTGTCACGTTGACCTACCGAGCACTCCTAGCGGATTCGACAACTCTGACTACCGCACCGCTGACCAACACTGCCGACATCACGCAGTACCGCAGCCAGCCCAATCGTGGGCGGCTCTATGACGGTCCTAGCGACCCGGCAACCGTGACACCGGCGTTCCCCGTCCTCTCGGCGACGAAGAGCGCGCCCGACGGACCACTGGCTTACATTGACGA
>CAMCVY010000077.1 GCA_945881995.1 Bifidobacterium breve
TGGACACCACCGGGATGCGCCCGTCGCTCAGCAAACTCTCAACGAACCCTGGATCAACTGAGGCCACATCACCCACGAGTCCGACGTCAACGACCTGGCCATCGGACATCACCTCGCGAGGTGCGCCGGTAAAGGTGCGAGCATCCTCGCCCGACAGTCCCACGGCATAGGTACCGTGCGCGTTGATCAATCCGACGATCTCGCGCTGGACTTGTCCGGTCAGGACCATCCGCACCACATCCATGGCTTCTGGTGTGGTGACCCGATACCCGGCAACAAACTGTGATTCCACGCCGAGCTTGTCCAGCATTTCGGTGATTTGCGGACCGCCTCCGTGAACCACCACGGGCCGCAATCCGGCATGCCTGAGGAAGACGATGTCTTCGGCGAAGGCCTTCTTCAACTCGTCATCCACCATGGCGTTGCCACCAAACTTGATAACGACGGTTTTGCCTTGAAACTTTTCCAGCCATGGCAAAGCGTTGGCCAGGGTCGAAGCCTTAGCCAAGGCCATTTCACGATCGCGTTGTTGATTGCTCATGACGAATACGCCGAGTTCTCATGGACATAGTCACTGGTCAGGTCGTTGGTCCACAACGTGGCCTCATCAGCGCCAGCGCCTAAGTCAATGGTGATGACTACTTCGCGATCCTTCATTGACACTAGATTTCGATCGGCATCAGGAGCTGCATTTGTGCATACCCACACACCATTGATCGCCACGCTGACCTTGTCGGGTTCAAAAACCGCCTGCGTCGTGCCGACCGCCGACAACACTCTGCCCCAATTGGGGTCTTCACCATGAATTGCACACTTAAGCAAGTTGCTCCGCGACACTGCGCGTGCGACATCGACGGCGTCATCGCTACTGACAGCGTTGATCACGTCAATGCGAATGTCTTTGCTCGCACCTTCAGCATCGCCGATGAGTTGGCGAGCCAGATCAGCACAGACGTGGTTTAACGCCACTTCAAAATCTTCAGGACTAACGCTGGTTCCCGATGCGCCCGAAGACATCACGATGACAGTGTCATTGGTGGACATACACCCATCCGAATCGATGCGTTCAAACGTCGTTGACACCGCTGAGCGAGTCGCGGTCTCTAACACTGCTTGATCAAGGACCGCATCTGTCGTGATGACGACGAGCATCGTGGCCAGACCAGGGGCGAGCATCCCTGCGCCCTTAGCCATGCCACCCACCACAAAGCCCTCACCGCTGACCTCAGCTGTCTTGGAGTGGGTATCGGTGGTCATGATGGCCAGGGCCGCATCGGCCCCACCATCAACAGCCAGCGCCTGCTTGGCCGCCTCCACTCCACCGAGCAGGGCATCCATCGGCAAGAGCTCGCCAATTAACCCGGTGGAGCACACCGCGACATCTCCAGCAGATACGCCTAAAGCGTCTGCAACGTATTCAGCGGTGCGATGGGTATCGATGAAACCTTGCGGTCCAGTGCAGGCATTCGCACCACCGCTGTTCAACACCACAGCATCGAGCCGACCATCTTTCACCGCTTGCATGGACCACTGCACTGGGGCTGCTTGAAAGCGATTACGAGTAAATACCGCGGCCGCGTTCTTAAGTGGTCCATCGTTGATCACTAGTGCAACGTCTTGATTGCCACTGGCTTTGATCCCCGCTTTGACACCACTTGCCCGAAAGCCTTGCGCTGCAGTCACACTCACGGCGCCACTCCCATTCCGGTCAGTCCTGACGTCTCGGCAAAACCGGCCATGAGATTGGCGTTTTGAATAGCTTGGCCTGCTGCGCCCTTGGTCAAGTTGTCGATCGCACTAACGACCGTGACTCGACCGGAGTGAGCATCAGCCACGGCTTGAAGGTAAACCTGATTTGAGCCCAACACCGCAGCCGTGGTGGGCCACTGACCCGGGGGCAACAACTGAACAAAGGGCTCGTGGACGTAGGCAGCGTGCAACGCTGCGTGGACTTCCTCCGTGGTCACTCCCTGAGCGGCTTTCGCCGTGGATGTGGCCAAAATTCCCCGTGGCATGGGGGCCAGACTGGGCGTGAAGAGCACGGTCACCTGGTCGCCACCAGCGGCACTGAGAGCTTGTTCAATTTCGGGCGTGTGTTGATGCACGCCACCGACTTTGTAAGCCGACATCGAATTCATCACTTCGCTACCGAGCAATGAATCTGTTAATCCCCTACCCGCACCCGATGTTCCCGATGCAGCAACAACAACAACATCATCAGGCTCGACAAGATCAGCGGCCAACAATGGCGCCAGACCAACAATGATTCCGGTAGGAAAACATCCAGGATTCGCCACACGCGTACTTTGCGCAATCGCGGTGCGAGCGCCTGGTAACTCTGGCAGGCCATACACCCACGTTCCAGCGTGTTCGCCGCCGTAGTACTTCTGCCAGGCATTCGCATCCGTCAGTCGAAAATCAGCACCCAGATCAACGACGAGACAATCGTTAGGAAGTTGCGAGACCAACGTGCCAGACTCTCCGTGGGGCAACGCAAGAAAGACAACGTCAGCTTGACCCAACGTGTGCGCACCGGTTTCAACAAAGTGTTGACCAGTCAGCGCGATGAGGTGCGGGTGCACGTCGGTGATGGCTACGCCCGTGTGCCGACCAGCAGCAACCGGACCAATACTGAAATCAGGGTGTGCGTGCAACAAGCGCAAGAGTTCGCCACCGGCATAGCCGCTGCCACCAGCCACTGCGGCGGTCAAGGCCATGGCGTACCTCCGGTTGTGTATGAACTTCCAATACTATGGAAAACAATACAGTATCAGGCTAGGAACGTAACACTGCCCCGTGGACAGAGGCCGCAGCCTCAACGGCGGCCTGCCTGGCCTGGACTACTTCGGCATCGGACAGGGTGCGATCCGATGCCCTGAACCGCAAAGCAAAGGCCAATGACTGTTTGTCGGCACCAATTTGCGGCCCTCGATAGACGTCGAATAGGCGAATCGATTCCAGCAGTGGGCCGGCGGCATCGCGCAATGTGTTTTCCAGAATCGCCGAACTCACGGAGTTATCGACTACTAGCGCGATGTCTTCTTTGGCTACTGGGAATCCCGACACTGCAGGTGCGCGAGTAATAGCAACGTGCGACGACACCAAAGCGTCGAGATCCAGCTCAACAGCACAGGTGCGAGCCGGAATGCCTAGCGTTTCACACACGCGGGGGTGAAGTTCGCCAGCAAAACCAACAACGGTTCCATCAGTCAAGCTCAACTGGGCACACCGACCTGGGTGCCACGGAGCCTGGTGATTAACGGAGACGTCTAGATCCACTTTGGCAGCCTGAGCAACCATGCGGGCTGACTGAATGGCGTCTTCCCAGGTGGCAATCCTGCCCTTGCCCCACCAGCCCGAGCGTTCGCGCTGACCGCTCATCACGATGGCTAGGTGACGTTGCTGAATGGGTAACGAGGCTTGCAGAGCGACTTGGTCATCAGAACTAGGGCGACTCGTCACCGCTGGGCGCACGACATCGGCGCCTCGAGCCAGATGATGTCCGACTGGCCAGCGGTACGTGGCACCAATTTCGAACAAGATGTTGTCGTCGTTGCCGCGGCCCAGATTGCGCTTGAGGATCTGAAGCAGCCCGGGCAACATGGTCGTGCGCATGTAGGACTGCTCATCCGAGATGGGATTCACGAGTTGCACGAGTTGTCGTCGCTCGTCGTCTGCGGCCATCAGAAGGTCATCGAGCTCGCTCGTTCCCACGAAGGGATAAGCCAAGACTTCGATGTGACCACTGTTGGCCAAGGTCTGGGCAATTGTGCGGCGGATTCGCTGGGCGGCGGTCAATCCGCGGCCGGACGGCAACCGCGGCAAGCGACTGGGAACGTTGTCATAGCCATACAGACGAATGACTTCTTCATCCAAGTCAGCCGGATCGGTCACGTCTGGTCGCCACGATGGTGGCGTCACGGCAACCACCGCTTGCGAGCCATTGACGACACAACCCACACTCGTTAACGCATCGATGACGAAGGAGTCAGCGATGTCGATGCCTGCGGTGCGTGTGGGACGTTGCAGATCAAAAGCAATAGCCGGTGTCGCAACGCGCTGATCGACCTCGCTGACTGAAACCAGCGTTGCCCCACCATGTTCGACGAGCAACGCAATCGCTACGGCAGCGGCGGCGGCTGGCAATTGCGGATCCGTGCCACGTTCAAACCGCTTCGAGGCTTCGCTGCTGAGCTTGTGACGACGACTTTGTCGCGCGATGGCCACTGAATCAAAGTGAGCCGCTTCCAACAAGATTCCGGTCGTCGTTCCATCAACTTGAGTACTGGCCCCACCCATAGTGCCGGCCAATGCCACAGCGCCCGAGTCATCAGCGATCACCACGTCGCCTGTATCAAGATTGCGCTCGACGTCGTCAAGCGTGGTCAATGTTTCGCCCTGGTGAGCTCGGCGCACGCGCAAGGCTCCACTTACCTTCGTGCTATCGAAAGCATGTAGCGGCTGCCCGGTGAGCAACATGACGTAGTTGGTGACGTCAACAGCAAGGGAAATGGGCCGCATCCCCAGCAGTCGCAAACGCAACTGAAGCCAGTCCGGCGATACGGCTGCGGGGTTAAATCCGGTCAACTCACTGATGACGATCCGATCAGCACCATCATCAATACCCGCGCGATCCCCGGCCGCAACGGCTGGCAATGACGCACTGGCCGGGTCAGTGAAGGTGCTGGTGTACGCGATAGAAAGTTCGCGGGCTACTCCGCGCATAGAGAAGCAGTAACCGCGGTCGGGCGTAACAGCTAAGTCAAAGACCTGATCGGCTTGACCAATGATGTCTTGTGCGTTTGAGCCGACTACTGCATTTGCTTGCACAATCATGATGCCGGAGTGGTCATCACCCAGTCCGAGCTCCTTGCCAGAACACACCATGCCATCCGAGACATGGCCGTAGGTCTTGCGAGCAGCAATTGCAAAACCGCCGGGCAAAACCGCTCCTGGCAGGGCCGCGATGACGAGGTCACCAGCAACAAAGTTTGATGCACCACACACAATCCCGCGCACACCGCCATTGGCTTCGCCCACATCCACCTGACACCAGCGAATCGATTTGCCATTGGACTGTTCTTCGTCATCAAAAGAGACGATGCGTCCAACGATTAGTCGCCCTTGAATATCTCCGACCACTTCAATGTCTTCGATTTCTAACCCCGCGCTGACCAAGCGCACGCCAATGGCATCCACGTCATCAGTAGCGGGAATCTCTACCAATTCACGAAGCCAAGAAACCGGAACCCTCATCAGAGTTCACTTCCAAATGCAGCCGTGAAACGCACATCGCCTTCAACCATGTCGCGCATGTCAGTGATGCCATGACGGAACATCAACGTGCGCTCCAGGCCCATGCCGAAGGCAAATCCTGAGTAACGGTCCGGATCAATGCCACAGGCGGCCAGCACGCGCGGGTTGACCATTCCGCAGCCACCCCACTCAATCCAACGCGGTCCACCCTTGGCCTGTGGGAACCACAGGTCCAACTCGGCCGAGGGTTCGGTGAAGGGGAAATAGGACGGCCGAAGTCTGGTTTTGGCATCGGGACCAAACATGGCAATGGCGAAGTGATCCAAGGTTCCTTTCAGGTCCGCCATGGTGATGCCAACGTCTACGGCAAGTCCCTCGATCTGGTGGAAGACCGGGGTGTGGGTCGCATCAAGCTCATCGGTTCGAAACACTCGGCCGGGACACACAACGTAAATGGGAACTTCGCGATCCAACATTGAACGAATCTGCACCGGCGAGGTGTGCGTTCGCAGGACGAGCCCAGCATCGGGTGCTTCGACAAAGAAAGTGTCTTGCATCGTGCGAGCAGGGTGGTCTGGTGCGAGGTTGAGCGCATCAAAGTTATGCCACTCGGTTTCAATCTCTGGACCCTCGGCCACTTCGTACCCCATGGCCACGAAGACGTCGACAATGTGGTCCGAGATTGTCGATAGTGGATGGCGGGCACCTAACGGATCGCGTTCCCACGGGAGCGACACGTCAACCCGCTCTTCGGACAGGGCCTTCGCGTCGCGCTCGTCTTCTAATGCGGCTTGTCGTGCTTCAAG
Source organism: Bifidobacterium breve (assembly GCA_945881995.1). Lineage (GTDB taxonomy): Bacteria > Actinomycetota > Actinomycetes > UBA12327 > UBA12327 > AcAMD-2. The sequence goes on from CAMCVY010000077.1 coordinate 6,063, forward strand.
AGCCTTCTTGACGTCGGCGCGAGCTCGGCCGACCAGCTGGCCTGCTTCTGCTTTGGCCTGCGGCGGCAATGCGCCAATTTCTCGGTTGGCTAGGGCCAAGGATGACTTCTCCCCCGCATGCGTGATGCGGACGGCTTTGAGGTCATCGAGGGATCCGGCAGCTGCAATCTCTGCCAGCGCCTGCTCAACCGCTGCTGCAATGGCATCAGGTTGAAGAGCGGCGACCGGCACGGGGTCAAAGCTCTTATTGGGGGCAGACATTCAAGCTCCGGTGATCGACTCAGCCAACGTTGACCACATAGTAGTAAAGACTCGGGCTAACGACGCTGTTCGCGCGCCGAGGCGTAGAGACAAACTGCCGCTGCGGTCCCAAGGTTCAGACTTTCGGCCTGTCCGTAGATGGGGACGGCCACCACCAGATCACACAACTCCATCACATCGTCAGGCAATCCCCAGGCCTCATTGCCAAAGACCCACGCCGTGGGTTGAGCAAGCCGTCCATCATCAATGACATCGTCAAGGCTGAGCGCTCCGTCGCCATCCGCGGCGATGACGGTCAGACCCGAAGCCTTGGCATGGGCAATGGCATCAGGAACTGATACGGCAACAGTTAACGGGAGATGAAAAATGCTTCCCACACTCGAGCGGACGGTCTTTGCGTTATAGACGTCGACTGATTCTCCGGCCAAAACCACGGCATCTGCGCCAGCGGCATCGGTGCTGCGGATGACTGTTCCCGCGTTACCCGGGTCACGAACGTTAGCCAAGATCGAAATCAGTCGGGATTTCGTATCGACCGACTGAGTCAGCGGCACATCAATGAAGTTACACACCGCGATGATGCCCTGGGGCGTGATGGTTTGGGCCAATGATTCAACGATGGCATCGGTGGCACTGTGTACTTCAGCCCCTGCCGCACGGGCGGCCGAAAGCAAATCGGCATGTTTAGTGGCGGCCGCTTGGGTGTAGAAGACCTCGCGCAGTACTCCAGGTGAGCCCACGGCTTCACTGACCGCCTGGGGGCCTTCAGCCAAGAAGGCGCGGTCCTGCGCCCGAAAACTGCGCTTAGTAAGCCGACGGGCCGCGCTAATTCGCGCGGCCCTA
>CAMCVY010000078.1 GCA_945881995.1 Bifidobacterium breve
TCGCCCGTTTATGTTGCCCGCCGAACCTGTTCCTTGTGTGTTGATCGGCGGCGGCTACGGCGCTGCGCCGCTGTTTACTTTGGCCGAGAAGCTGCGCGAGCGTGGATGCCGAGTTGACTTTGTCATGGGCGCGGCAACCGAGGATCGGCTCTTTGGCGCACTGGAGGGTAAACGGATCTCGCAGTCCCTTGCGATCACCACTGAAGACGGCAGTCTGGGCGAGCGCGGTCGCGTAACCGATGTGTTGCCGCGCATCATTGAACGATCTGACTCCGCAGTCTTGTATGCGTGTGGCCCGATGGGGATGCTTCAAGCGGTGGCTAAGACCGCTGAACGCTACGGGATTCATAGCCAGTGCGCTGTCGAAGAGTCCATGGCCTGCGGAGTGGGCGTATGTATGACGTGCGTTATGCCGGTCATCGGTGACGACGGCCAAACCCGCATGGTGCGCAGTTGTGTTGAAGGCCCGGTGTTTAGAGGCGATCGCGTGCGTTGGTCGGAGGTAGGAACAGTGCCGGAAGACACGATCGGTTCGCTTGCCTGGACCCAGGCCGCCAACGATTCACTGTTCGCAGCAAGTGCCCCGATTGCGGTTGAAGAGGACCTTCCCGCCTTTGAGGATGACGAGGTTGTCGCTACTTCGGATGATTCAGTTGACGGCGATGGGAGCGAGTCATGACGCGCATGCGCTTAACCACCAAGCCTGAGACCGAACAGCCGTTGCCCGACATTGATATGTCCACTCACCTAGGTGCGCTGCCCTTGGTCAATCCGATCTTGACGGCATCTGGCTGTGCTGCTGCTGGTCGCGAGCTGGATCAGTTCTTCGATATCACCACCATTGGCGGCATCGTCACCAAATCGGTGATGCAGAACCCTCGGTCGGGTCGCCCCACTCCACGTATGGCAGAGACCCCGTCGGGGATGCTCAACTCCATCGGACTGCAAGGCCCAGGCGTTGACTCCTTCATTGAGCGCGACCTCGCGTGGCTGCATGAGCGAGGTGCCACCACGGTGGTGTCAATCGCCGGTGGCAGTGTCGAGGAGTTCGCCAAGGTCGCAAGTAAATTGCGTATGGCCACGGGCGTGAGTGGAATTGAAGTCAACATCTCGTGCCCCAACGTTGAATCACGGGGCGAAGTCTTTGCGTGCGATCCAGTAGCTGCAGCCGAAGTGGTCTCAGCAGTTCGCCGCTCGACCACCCCTGGCGTCCCAGTTTTCGTCAAGCTCTCGCCTGATGTCACCGACATCGTTTCGGTAGCTCACGCTGTGGTCGAAGCCGGTGCTGATGGACTGTCCATGATTAACACCACGTTGGGCATGGTCATCGATACCGACACCATGCGACCGGCGTTGGCTGGGATCACTGGTGGACTTTCGGGACCCGCGATTCGCCCAATGGCCGTGCGATGCGTCTGGCAGGTCCACCAGGCCATGCCAGAAGTTCCCATTTTGGGAATGGGCGGCATCCGAACTGGCCTTGATGCACTGGAGTTCATCTTGGCGGGTGCAAGTGCCGTGTCCATTGGCACCGTGATCTTCCACGACCCCAGCTCACCAGCCCGCATTCGTGACGAATTGGCTCGTGGTGTGGCCGAACGAGGATTTGCATCGCTCAACGATGCGATCGGATATGCCCACCGTGAACCCGATGTCGAAATCGAGCACCAGGGACCGGCTTTTGTTGAATTTGATGAAGCGTTGGAAGATACCGAATCGAGCACGGACCTGTGAGCATTCGCCCCTTGAGTGACTTCGCTACCCCTGCACCCATTGCTGTGGCCTTGGATGCACCCGACCTTGCGAGCGCGGTGGTACTTGCTGGCCAAGTGAAGGATTCGGTCAGCACCTTCAAAGTCGGACTTGAGTTGTATATGCGCTACGGACCCGACGCGGTTCAACAAGTGCGCGATGCTGCTCCTGGTCGGTTGCTCTTCTTAGACGTCAAACTCCACGACATCCCCAACACTGTGGGCGGAGCTGCACGAGCCGTTGCTCAGCTGCAGCCAGATATTTTGACGGTGCATGCAGCCGGTGGTGGAGCAATGATTGCGGCCGCCGTTGAGGCACTTCCTCAAACCCGGGTAGCCGCCGTAACGATTTTGACCTCCCTGTCGGCACCAAACCTTGATGAACTCGGCATCGTTGGTCCACCCATTGATGCGGTTCGCCGGTTGGCGAGTCTGGCAGTCAACGCTGGTGCCAGTGCTTTGGTGTGTTCGCCGGCCGAAGTTGCTGCGGTTCGCAGCGAAGTGGGCCCGGAAGTTTTGTTGATCACGCCAGGTGTTCGCCCCGTGGGTGCAGATGTGGGGGATCAACAGCGCGTTGCTACTCCCGAGCAAGCCTTGGCCGATGGAGCAAGTTTATTAGTGATTGGTCGCCCCATCACCGCGGCCGACAACCCAGGTGTTGCAGCAGCTCACCTTGCAGCCAGTGTGCAGGCTTAACCATGTCCGACATTGGCAAGCTTCTTGTGGTGGTGGGTCCTTCAGGTGTGGGCAAGGGCACCGTCATTAGTCAGGCCTTGGAACAAGACCCGACGATTTGGTTGTCAGTGTCAGGAACTGGTCGCGAACCTCGACCCGGTGAAGTCAACGGCACGGATTACGTCTTTGTTTCGCGGGATGAGTTTTCCGAGATGACGCAATCGGGTGCGCTCTTGGAGTGGGCTGAATATGCGGGGAACCCGTACGGCACTCCGCGCCAGCCCGTCCAGGAGCGCCTGAGCGCTGGCCAGTCAGTGATCCTTGAAATCGATATTGCGGGTGCTCGCCAAGTCAAGGCAAATCTGCCCGAGGCGGTTTTGATCTTCCTCGCGCCACCGAATGTGGCTGAATTGGAGCGTCGGCTACGTGGTCGGGGTACAGAAACCGAGGAATCGGTCCAGCGCCGGCTCGCCATCGCCCAAACCGAGCTCGCAGCCGAGCCAGAGTGCGATTTGGTCATCGTCAACGACGATGTGCAGGTGGCGGCAGCCCAACTGATAGAGTTAGCACACCGCTAGAGCCGATTGAGGCTTCCGGCGCCTCCTTATCCGTTTGTTGAGAGGTTCCCTGTGTCGCGTACCGCCGCTACTCCAGAAGGCATCACCAACCCGCCGATTGACGAGTTGTTGGACAAGGTGGACAACAAGTACAGCTTGGTTATCTTTGGTGCCAAGCGCGCGCGTCAAATCAATGCGTACTACTCGCAACTTGCTGAAGGCTTGCTCGAGTACGTCGGCCCACTGGTTGAAACTCACGTTCAGGAAAAGGCACTCTCGGTCGCACTGCGCGAGATCAACGAGGATTTGCTGGACCTGCAATACACGCCAGCAAGCCCTGGTTATGTTGAGCCAGCTGCAGCTCCGAGCTCCGCGGCCATCGCCATTGATGACGATTTGATATTGGGAACCTCTAACCCGGAAATTGTTGAAGCCGACCCGGCCTAATCTCGGGTAACACTTCCCCATGAGTACCACGCAACGCAGTGTCGTCCTTGGGGTTTCTGGTGGCATCGCCGCCTACAAAGTCGCACAACTTTTACGCCTCTTTACTGAGGGTGGCTTTGATGTGCGCGTAGTTCCCACCCATGCGGCCTTGGAGTTTGTCGGCAAAGCCACCTGGGAAGCCCTGTCGGGTCACCCCATCGCCTCTGATGTGTGGACCGACGCTCATGACGTACCGCATGTGATGGTCGGACGTGAAGCAGACCTGGTCTTTGTTGCCCCTGCCACGGCTGACCTGATGGCCCGCGCAGCCCACGGGCTGGCCAACGATTTGCTCACCAATGTGTTGCTCACGGCTACCTGCCCGATCGTGCTGGCGCCGGCGATGCACACCGAGATGTGGGATAACTCAGCCACGCAAGCCAACGTTGCCACGTTGCGTAGCCGCGGGGTCGTCGTCCTTGATCCTGATGAAGGCCGACTGACCGGTGCAGATTCGGGCAAAGGTCGACTGCCGGAACCGCAAGCACTCTTTGATGCAGCACTTGCCACGTTGCAAGGCAATCCAGCAGACCTTGCCGGCAAACGTGTAGTTGTTTCTGCTGGTGGCACGCGCGAACACGTTGATCCGGTGCGCTTCTTGGGAAATCGATCATCGGGTCGTCAAGGTTTTGCGGTAGCTGCTGCTGCTGCGCGTAGGGGAGCCGAGGTGACACTCATTGCCGCCAACGTTTCGCTTCCCACACCAGCTGGCGTCAAGCGCGTTGATGTGGTCTCCGCACAGGAACTACACGATGAAGCGATGCAGTATTCGGTGGGTGCAGATTTTGTCGTGATGGTTGCTGCCGTTGCAGATTTTCGTCCCGTCGTCACCACCGACGTCAAGATCAAGAAGTCGGGGACCCCTGATCCCATTGCGTTGGAGCTGACCACGGACGTCTTGTCTGCGTTGGTCGAGTACCGGACGGGCGAGCAAGTCATCATCGGTTTTGCTGCTGAAACCGGCGATGCTGACACTTCCGTTTTGGAATGTGGAAGGCAGAAGCTGGCAGCCAAGGGCTGTGACGTCTTGGTGGTTAACGATGTCGGTCCCGATGGGGCCTTTGAATCGGCAACTAATGAGGTCTACATCTTGGATGCTGAGGGTGGGCAAGTCCATGTCCCTCGAGCCGATAAAGCCCTCATCGCCGAAGCGTTGTGGGATGCCATTGCAGGAAGATCTTGACACTAGGGTCCAGCGTTCAGTCGCGTCCCTCTAAGATGATCACGCCCGAAGGGGCCTAGTCACCAGCACTGTATTTACGAGGAGATCTGCATGAGTCGCCGCCTGTTTACGTCTGAGTCAGTGACCGAAGGTCACCCGGACAAGATGGCTGACCAAATCAGCGACTCGATCCTTGATGCGCTGTTGGCTAAGGACAGTCAGTCACGCGTCGCAGTGGAAACCATGTTGACCACTGGGCTGGTGCACGTCGCTGGTGAGGTCACCACTGAGGCATACGTTGACATTCCCGCCATCGTTCGTGAGCGCGTCTTGGAGATTGGCTACGACTCCTCGGATAAGGGATTCGACGGTCGCTCCTGCGGAATTTCTGTTTCCATTGGTAGTCAATCCGCTGACATCGCGCAGGGTGTTAATGACGCTGTTGAAGAACGCAGCGAAGGCTCATCGGACCCGCTGGACCAGCAAGGCGCTGGCGACCAAGGTTTGATGTTTGGTTACGCCTGCGATGAAACCCCTGAATTGATGCCTTTGCCCATCATGCTGGCTCAGCGCCTGGCTGAGCGTTTGACGTTGGTGCGCAAGAGCGGAGATGTGTCCTACCTTCGCCCCGACGGTAAGACCCAGGTCACCATTGAGTACGACGGCGACCGTCCAGTGCGCGTCGAGACCGTGGTGGTGTCAAGCCAGCACAAGGACGACATCGATATTCCCGGCCACATGACACCAGACATTCGTGAACTCGTGGTCGACCCGATCTTGGCTGATCTCGACATTGACACCGAGGGTTACAAGTTGTTTGTTAACCCCACCGGACGCTTTGTTGTCGGTGGCCCACAAGGTGACGCTGGATTGACCGGACGCAAGATCATCGTTGACACCTACGGCGGCATGGCTCGTCACGGTGGTGGCGCATTCTCGGGCAAGGACCCATCGAAGGTGGACCGTTCCGCGGCCTACGCGATGCGTTGGGTAGCCAAGAACGTTGTGGCCGCTCAACTTGCTAAGCGTTGTGAAGTCCAGGTCGCGTACGCCATTGGTGTGGCACACCCGGTCGGGTTGTTCGTGGAAACCTTTGGCACCGGCGTGATTGATGACGAACAGATTGCCAATGCGATTCACAACGCGTTCGACCTTCGCCCAGCTGCCATCATTGCTGACCTGAAGCTCAAGCGTCCGATCTACGCAGCCACGGCTGCCTACGGGCACTTTGGTCGCGAATTGCCTGACTTCACGTGGGAAAACATTGATCGCGTGGCCGCCCTGAAGTCGGCTGCTGGTATCTAAGTCTGCGCGTCAGGCAGAGCGGGCATGATGGGCTCGTGACGCAGTCCGCAACCACGCCAGCACCCTTGGTGGCACAGGTCTTGCTTGATGTCTCCCTGCCGCACCTTGATCGCGCCTTTGACTATGCGGTCCCAGAAGCACTAGACGCCGTGGCGGTTCCTGGCGCGCGAGTTCGAGTGCGTTTTGCCGGACGCAAAGTCAACGGCTTCATCCTGCAACGCACCAACAGCACCGAGCACACGGGCACACTCGCAGCTCTCGACACCGTTGTCTCTAATGAGCCGGTTTTGACTCCTGCCATTGCTGACGTCGCGCGACGCGTTGCTGATCACTATGCGGGCACTGTTGCCGATGTGTTGCGGTTGGCGATTCCACCACGTCACGCCAAAGTCGAGGCCGAGGATGTGGCGCCATTCGTGGCCAGCGAGTCTGCGAAGCCTGCGGACATTACTCAGTGGCAGAACTTCACTGACGGTGAGCAGTTCCTTGGCGGACTCTCACAAGGCCTGCCATCCCGCGCGGTTGTTGCCGCGCCACCGAGCCTGTCTATCGCCGAATTGGTTGCACAAGCCGTTATATGCACGCGTAATGGCGCCACGCATGACGACGGCAAGTCCGTTCTGGTGGTGGTGCCCGACCATCGCGATGTTGACCACTTCGTAGATGTTCTTGAAGCCGCGTTGCCCGCTGACTGCGTTACTCGGCTCACCGCTGATGTGGGTCCATCGAAGCGCTATCGCCATTGGCTCAGCATCTTGCGTGGGCAATCCCGGGTAGTGGTGGGAACCCGGGCGGCCATGTTTGCGCCGGTGTGTGAACCAGGTTTGTTCGTCATCGTTGATGACGGTGATGACCTGCACGCCGAACAGCACGCCCCCTACCCACACGTTCGCGAAGTGTTGGCGATGCGGTCCATAGCTGAGTCCGCAGGATTGCTGGTGATCGGACGCGTTCAGACCTGTGAGGGGGAGCGCCTCGTTCGCAGCGGCTGGGCGCGATCAATCAGTGCCGATCGAGAATTTGTTCGCTCGCTCTCTCCTCGAGTCCACACCGTCGGTTCGGATGCCGAATTAGAACGCGACCCTGGTGCCGTCAGTGCACGGTTGCCCAGCGTTGCGCTGCGAACAGCGCGAACAGCTCTAGAAAGCGGGCCGGTGCTCGTGCAGGTTCCGCGAGCCGGATATCTGCCGGTCGTTGCTTGCCAAAACTGT
>CAMCVY010000079.1 GCA_945881995.1 Bifidobacterium breve
GTCAAAGCGACAAGGTGGCCAAACTGCGGTTCCCCAAGCCTGCGGCCTGCGGCAAGACTCCGCTAATGGCACAAGGGCTGTCTAAGTCGTACGGGTCTCAAGAGATATTTACCGACGTGGACCTGGCGATTGACCGTGGCAGCCGCGTAGTGATCTTGGGACTCAATGGTGCCGGTAAAACCACCCTGCTGAAGATTTTGTCGGGAACCGAAGCTGCTGACACGGGCGAGATTGAGCCAGGCCACGGGTTGCGGTTGGGCTATTACGCCCAAGAGCACGAAACCCTGGATGCCGATCGAACGGTGTTGGAAAACATGCGAACCGCCGCGCCGGATTTGGATGACGCTGGAGTGCGCAGTGTTTTGGGTTCGTTCCTGTTTAGCGGGGACGATGTGAGTAAGCCGGTAGGGGTCCTCTCTGGTGGCGAAAAGACGCGATTGGCGTTGGCGACCTTGGTGGTTTCGGCTGCCAATGTTTTGCTGCTCGATGAACCGACCAACAACCTTGATCCGGCTAGCCGTGAAGAAGTCTTGGGGGCCTTGCGCTCCTACGAAGGCGCCGTGGTCCTGGTCACGCACGACGAGGGTGCTGTCTTGGCGCTGGATCCGGAGCGCGTACTTCTGCTCCCCGATGGAGCTGAAGACCTGTGGAACGAGGATTACGTTGACCTTGTTTCGCTGGCTTAGTGGCTCAATGGATAGACAAGCGCCACAATGGAACCTATGAATAGTCCGGTGGTGCTGATCCCATCTAATGAAGTGGACCAGGCCCGGCTAGATCCAGCGCTTAACGCGGCAGCCGTAGTAGTGGTGAACGTTGCATCTGGGGGTGGGCCTCAGGCTGATGTGGCATTGGGTTGGCTGCGCAGCCCAGCTCGTGTCAGCGTGGCCTGGCTTGGTTCGGCTTCAGATACGGATGCTTTAGCCGTTGCGTTGGCCTGCGATCTCGTAGTTGCTGAGACGAAAGCAGTGTTGAATTTCGCTCCCACGGTCGAAGGGCAACTTCCGGTACTTGGCTCGATAGATGCTTTGGTCGATCGGGTGGGCACATCTCGAGCACTGGCCCTGATCGTGGGTGGACACATTCCTGCGGACCAGGCAAATCAGTGGGGCATTGTTGATCGATTGGGCAGTCTCGAATCAGCGATTGAATGGGCGGCGCAGATTTCGCAGCATTCTCCGCAATGGCTGGCCGAGGTCAAGGCGTTGCTCGGACAGGCGAGTCCCAGCGGCGATCAGGCATTGGTTCGGCGCAGGGAACGCGAGGCATTGGGTCGCTTGACATCCGATGGTGGGGTAGTCGGCGAGGGAATAAGTCAGTAGGACCGGCGGTTGTCATAACTTGGAGGATTGATCAATGTCAATGCATGGTGGTTCCGCATGGCGCACGCTTCATGCAATGTCCAATGGTGCCACCGCTAAGCCCAATAAGTTGCCGCCGGGGACTACGCAACGAGTCCTGCGGTACGCGCAGCCATTCCGTACGTTAATTGTGGGTTTTTTGATCCTGGTTTCGATCTCGTCTGTTCTCGCAGTGGTGTCACCGCTTCTGTGGGGACGTATCGTGGACAACGGCATTGTTAAGCAAGACAAGTCAGTGGTGATCAGTCTTTCTTTGATCGTTGCTGGCATAGCGATTATCAACGCCCTGATCGGGCTCGCGCTGCGCTGGTTTTCATCCCGCATTGGCGAAGGTTTGATCTACCGCCTGCGTACCGAGGTCTTCGCCCACGTGTTGCGGATGCCTGTTGCCTTCTTTACTCGCACCCAAACCGGCGCATTGATCTCGCGCCTAAACACCGATGTGATCGGCGCTCAACAAGCTTTTACGAGCACCCTGTCGGGAGTGTTTTCGAACGTTATCCAGTTGGTTCTGGTCGCGATCGCCATGTTGGCCATTAGCTGGCCGATCACTTTGGCGGCTCTGGTGATGTTGCCGCTGTTCCTTTACCCGGCTCGTCGAGTGGGAAAGCAACTACAAGGCTTGACTCGAGAAGCTATGAACCTCAATGCCTCGATGAGCACGGTGATGACTGAACGCTTCAACGTGTCCGGCGCTCTGCTGGTCAAACTTTTTGGCCGCCTCGATGAAGAAGGCAATCAGTTCTCGCTTAAAGCCGGTCGAGTGCGTGACATCGGTGTCAAGATCGCCATGACGAACCGTATCTTTTTCACGGCACTGACCTTGGTGGCTGCCTTGGCGACAGCGTTGATCTATGGTGCCGGTGGCATTTTGGTCATCAATCAGACACTGTCTTTGGGTCAGCTGGTCGCTCTGACGGCTTTGTTGTCGCAGCTGTATGGACCGTTGACCTCGCTGGCCAATGTGCGCGTTGATGTTATGACAGCTCTGGTCAGTTTTGATCGGGTCTTTGAGGTCCTTGATCTTGAGCCCATGATCGACGAGAAGCCTGGGGCCCACGATATCGAAGTATCAGGAGCCTCGGTGGAGTTTGAGCATGTCTCATTCCATTACCCATCAGCGGCGGAAGTTTCCTTGGCCTCTCTTGAGTCCATCGCCATTCCCACGGTGAGTGCACATCAAGACGTACTGCGTGATGTGTCGTTCACTATCCCAGCGGGAACGATGGCCGCCTTGGTGGGACCGTCAGGCGCGGGCAAGACCACGATTACCTCGCTGGTGCCGCGTTTGTATGACACCACATCGGGAGTTGTGCGCGTTGCCGGCCAAGACGTGCGTGATGTCACGCTGTCCTCGCTTCGTGACCGGATTGGTGTGGTGACCCAGGACGCGCACATGTTCCACGACTCGATCAAGGCCAACCTGCTCTACGCCAAGCCCGATGCATCCGACGGCGAACTGGAGGCCGCTTTGCACGCCGCCCAGATCTGGGACTTGATTGACTCGCTGCCCGAAGGTTGGGACACCGTGGTGGGCGATCGTGGCTACCGCTTGTCCGGTTGCGAAAAGCAACGTCTAGACATTTCCAGGCTCTTGTTAAAGGCCCCAGAAGTTGTAGTGCTCGATGAGGCCACCGCACACCTGGACTCTGAATCTGAGCTTGCGGTTCAACAAGCGCTGGCTATTGCGCTGAAGGGCCGTACGTCCTTGGTTATCGCACACCGCCTGTCCACCGTGCGCGATGCTGACATGATCTTGGTGGTCGAGGATGGTCGCGTTGTCCAAACGGGCACCCACGATGAATTGATTGCAACCGGTGGCTTGTATAGCGAGTTGTACCGCACCCAGTTCGCTAGCCAGCCCACGCGCACCTAAGCGTTTACATACTTGGGCGAGCTCCGCCGTCAAGATCGATGGAAGTTCCGGTCAGGTAAGACGCGCGATCAGACAGGATGAACGCGGCAAACGCACCGAATTCACCCGGATGCCCATAACGCCCCAGGGGAATACTGGCTTCGGCTCGCTGACGGCTGCCAGCGGGGTCTCCACCTTGCGAATCGAGTAACCGAACGCGCTCAGTATCAAAACGGCCTGGCAGGAGTGAATTGACTCGTATGCCGCGTGGGCCGTACTCGACAGACATTTGCTTGACCAACATCGCTAAGCCCGGTCGCAAACCATTAGACGTCGCGATTCCCGCAACAGGGGTATGCACCGTTGACGAAAGTACGAGTGCGATGGATCCAGCTTCGGTCATTGCATCTGCTGTCGCTCGTGCCACACGTCGCATCCCCAGAAAAACAGTGGAGAAGGCATCGAGCCACTGGTCGTCTGAGATGGTCGAATCAATCCCTCCTGTTGGTCCGCCCACGCTAATGAGTGCGCCATCAAGGCGTCCAAAGTGCTCAAGAGCCGCAGCTGTCAGTCGGGTGGCAACCTCGGGGGTGCCAATGGAACCATCAATGGTGACGAGGTTGCTCTCGGCTACGCCGGCATCAACGAGCATCCGCACTGTTGCTTTCAGGGCGTCCTGGGAACGTGAGTTAAGTACCAGTAGGGCACCGTTATGAGCTAATTCCAGCGCGGTGGCTTGACCTAGGCCGCTGGTCGCGCCCGTGACGATGAAAGCTTTATCCCGAAGGTGCAAATCCATGCCAACAGCCTAGGGCGACGATTGAATTTCGCTGGGTTCGGTGTCTGTCCGTCGCACCATGATCCACCAGCCAACCCAGATCAAGAGGGCAAAGGCGACCCACTGCACGACATAGCCCAAGTGCGGCCCGGAACTGACATCTGGATTGGGAAGGCGCGTGGGCGTTGTTGTCGAAGTAGGGTCCTCATCGGTGACTTGTAGCCATGCTTGATACGCAGATCCGGATGTTGAACTATTGATCACCGATGGGCTGATCGTTTGGATTTGACGATCCGGTAGGCCTTGGGTCTCCGTGGTGCGCTCGAGGTCACGCAGATGTCCGGTGACGCTGACGCGACCGGAGGGAGGAGCGGGGGCGAGAGATGGGGTGCGGGCGTCCGCGCCTGCCTTGATCCAGCCGCGAACTGCCCAGATGCGACCAGAGGTGGTGTCGAGTGGTGTGAGAACCCAGTAACCCGTCGACTCGTTGAGCGAGCGCTTGCGCACCAATAGTTCGTCGGCCTGGTCATAGGTGCCTTGGACCGTAACGGCCCGCCACGTTGTCCGCGGATCTAGAGGTTGACCTGGGCGCAAGGTGCGCGTGAGGGCATTAGCTGGCTGGTCGTAGTTGGAGGTAATGACCCGATTCACATCGTTGCGTCCGTTGAGTCGGTTCAATTGCCATCTGGCCAAAAAAATGCACGCCGTGGAGACGAGGAGGGCAAAAGCCGTCACCACGATCCATCGCGCCGGCTGTGCATTCACCTGCTCAGCCTAGAGCGAGCTAGTTGGGTCCGAACTTGGCGGCAAGGATTGCCTCGGATCCAGCAGGGTTGTCGTGGGAACGGGGGCGGTGCGCTGGCGCTGACCATTGGCAACCACAACAGCGACGTAGGGCAAGAGCAGGGCTCCGACAAATAGAATCCACCCCAAGATGGCGTTCTTAAGTACGACAAAGGAAACAACGCACCCAATAAAGCAAGCAGTTCGGGCAGCCATGGAGATCAGATAGCGACGAGTGCGTGCGCTGACGTCATCACTGAGGGAGCGCCCCGCACCACTGATGCGGTAGACCTCGTCGCCAGTGCTCTGATCGGATGGCATAGCCCCACGGTACGACTAATTGCAGTGGATGGCGCGCCCACCGGCGATCTCAGGCACAATGAGTTCGAACTCACACCGAAATGCACCTGACCCCTGGGAGAAGAAATGTCGAATCGGACCTACCGCCTCACTGAAATCGTTGGCACATCGGCTGAGGGCGTTGATTCGGCCATTCAGAATGGGATTGGTCGCGCTGCTCAGACGTTGCGTCACCTTGACTGGTTTGAGGTCACCGAGATCCGTGGACAGATTGTTGACGGCAAGGCAGAGCACTTTCAGGTTTCTATGAAAGTCGGTTTTCGCCTCGAAGATGCCTAATCCGTTATTACCGAGCATCTGAACGGGTCGACAAGTTGAATCCTGTTGTCATCACCGCTGGAGCAATAACCCTCTGAACGTATTCACCCCATTCACGAGGTTGGGTGCGCGAGCTGTGGGTGCTGTCAACGATGTTGCTAAACACATCGAGTGGGGAGACGTTGAAGCGGAAGTTTGATGCCGCTCCCACGACTTTGCCATTCGTGACGACATAGACCCCGTCGCGTGTGAGGCCAGTAAGCAGCATCGTTTGTCGATCAACATCACGGATGTACCACAGACAGGTAATCAACAGGCCATTCTCAGTTCGTGCGATCAGATCAGCGAGTGTGCCGGAACCCTGTGAATCAATGATGATGTTGTCTATGGCCTGACGGGTCTGCTCAACGGTGGTTTGGTAACTGCGCGGGCCAATGAGGTGGTGCAGGACGCCACTGTTAATCCATTGCGTCGCTACTAGGGGTTGAGCATTGTCGGCAACGGAGGACGTCGGACCGCTGGAATGTTCAACAACAAACGGCGCTGTGGATACCTCTGGGTGGCCAGGGTCGGATCTGATGGAGATTTTGGGTGACATCACCGGCTGCCCGAGTTTGGTTCCGCCACCAGCTTGCGCAAAGGCCGAGCTACCTTCAACTGCGTCGCGGGCCGATGCTTCCCATAACGCAGGAATAGCCAAATCGGCGACGGCTTCGGCGGTCAAGATCACGTCGTAATGTCCCGGCTCAACCTCAATGTCCACTTCGGACCATTCGCGGGCCTGACGCAAGGTGTGTTCAAGGTCTGAGATGGCAAGTTCGGCAAAGGTATTCGCTGATGCGCCAGCCCAGGAGGAAACCAGGACACCATCGGTCCGCGTTGCACGCTGGGTGATCTCGATGCTGGAAGCGCTTTGGTGGAAGACGCGTCGAGCCCCTGAGCTCACACCTACCCACGTTGAGTCCGTGTTGGCTTCGGCGTAGCCGGACCACGTCAGATCCTCAGCGCGTGCTCGATTCAACGCCTGAGCCAAAGGTTGAATCAACGGTGCAAAAACTTCGGGGTCCATAACGGGAGCCAACTCGTCAAACGTTGCATCCACGTGGTCGCTCGCCAGTGCCACACCACTGTCAACGGTGGAAACATCACCATGCTTTGCGCGCTCGATCAGGACATTGACCATTGATTGCATGTCGTGGGCGTCAACATTGGTGAAAGTCTGTGCGGCGGTCTTGGTGCCATCTGTGTCGTGGACGAGCGCAATGAGGGTCAAGGACAGTGCGCGGGTCATACCGTTCGTGGTCAGGGAGTTTTGCGCCCAGCGTAGGTTTCCACGCTGTTCCAGATCGGCAATGGCAATAAGTTCTGCTCCCGCATGGTTGCAAGCCAAGGCTTGCTCAACCAAGGTCGAGGGATGCTGATTCATTTCGCCTCCTGAACGGTGTTCAAGATGTTGACATCACGAAATAGCGCCGCTGGTGTGCCGTGACTGACCGGAGCTGATTGCCCTGGCTGGGCCTTGCCACAGTTCAATGCCCCCATCAGTCGGTAGGTGGAATCGTTGCCCACGGCACTCATCGAGCCCCAAAAATCGGGGGTACGCCCTTGGTAGGCCGCATCCTTGACCTGACCAGCGATCTTTCCGTCCTTAATGCGGTGAAAGCGCTGACCGGTGAATTGAAAGTTATAACGCTGCATATCGATGGACCACGAGTTGTCACCCACGATGTAGAGGCCGTCGCCCAACTCCTC
>CAMCVY010000080.1 GCA_945881995.1 Bifidobacterium breve
CCACGAGCGATGTGGAGATCACTCCGCAGCAGGCTTTCACGACCAATCGGGCGCCGAGGGATCGTGACATTTCTATTCCTGCCTCTCTTGTGGATCGTGTTGAGAAATCGCCCGAAGTCGAGCGCGCAGCCGGATTCGTGCAAGCCGACGGCGTCTACGTGATTGGCGACGACGGGAAGGTGGTTGGCACACCTGGCGCACCCGCTTTTGGAACCAGTTGGTCTGACGATCAAGATCTGAGTCCCTATCGCCTGGTCCCTGGCGAGGGAAAGGGTCCGACAGCTTCTGGGCAAGTGGCTATTGACACCCAAACAGCCGAATCCGGTGGTTTGGCTGTCGGAGACACCATCAAGATCGTCACCCCGCGCGGACCCAGCCAAGCCAAGGTCACCGGCATCTTCCGCTTTGGTGCATCTGGCAACCTGGCCGGCGCGAGCCTGACGGCGTTCGACCTTGTGACCGCTCAGAAGCTTTTACTAGCCCCGGGTCAGGTGTCCGCTATTTCGGTCAAGTCCAAGGCTGGATTCACCCAGGACCAGACCAAGGCATCGATCGAAAAGACCCTCACACCTAGTGAGCGCAAAACGGTGAAGGTACAAACCGGCACGGAGGCCGCCGATGATCAGGCAGCAACTATCGCGCAGGCCTTGAGCTTCGTGAATATCTTTCTGCTCGTATTTGCCTTTTTGGCCCTGATCGTTGGCTCCTTCATCATCTTGAATACGTTCTCGATGCTGGTGGCTCAGCGATCTCGCGAACTCGCCCTATTGCGTGCATTGGGTGCAAGTCGGCGTCAGGTGACAGGAGCCGTGCTCGGCGAAGCCGTTGTTGTGGGACTTGTCGGAGCCATTGCCGGTCTCGGCTTGGGGTTGGTACTTGCTTTGGGATTGAAACAACTGATCTCGACGTTGGGCGGCGACCTACCTACTGGCGCATTGGTGGTTGCGCCACGAACGGTCATTGTTTCCCTCATCGTTGGTCTGTTTGTTACCGTCGCCGCTGCCTATATTCCGGCTCGTCGGGCCAGCCGCATTCCACCTGTAGCCGCTATGCGTGCCGAGGTTGCTTTGCCTCAACGATCACTGCGCAATCGCGTCATCATCGGCCTTGTCCTGCTGATTGTGGGAGTGAGCAGTTTGATCATCGGAGTGGGGCAAGCCGGTGCCAAGGGGGCGACCTACGTAGGAGCAGGATCTGCTCTGCTGCTGTTCACCGTGATCGTGTTGTCCCCCGTTATCGCTAGCCCTGTTATTGGTTTCCTGGGATTTCCAATACGTCGTAGGGGCATCGCAGGCCGCATCGCAGTCAACAACGCGCAGCGCAATCGTCGTCGGACTGCATCCACCGCTTCGGCCCTAATGATTGGCCTCGCCCTCGTGGGGGCCATGTCGATCCTGGGAGCATCCACCAAAGCGTCAACTAGTGCCTCAGTTGAAGGAGTTTTGCGGGCCGACTTCATTGTCACGAGCACCACTTTTCGAGGCTTTAGCCCCGTGGTGGCTCAAGACGTGAAGGCCGTTCCCGGCGTGGGTGTTGTTTCGTCCATTCGTAGCGCCCCAGGACAGATCAACAAGCGCGTGGAGGTTATCGGCGGGATTGATCCGGAGACTGTCTCACAAGTGTTGGTCTTGGACTTTAAGCAGGGAAGTGTCTCTGGTGCCAAGAATGGCTTCATCGTTGATGACGAGACGTTCACGTCAAGCAACCTGAGCCTTGGCCAGTCAATTCGCGTTCTGTTTGCCGATGGCAACACCGTGAAGCTGCCGGTCAACGGCACATTCGCCAGAGATGGTCTGCTCAGTGGGTACGTGACATCAAATGCCAACCTGGTGAAAGCCGGCCAGCCCGACCAAGACTCCGCCGTCTATGCCACGTTGCAAGATGGTGCAAATCCAGCGACGGTTAAGGCTGACATTGACACGGCCTTGGCCGATCTGCCCACCGTGGTGGTCCAGGATCAAAGCGAATACAAGGCCAGCGTCGTGGGACAGGTAGACCAGATCTTGGCGATCATCTACGCACTGCTCGGACTGGCCATCATCATTTCCATCCTGGGAATTGTGAACACGTTGGCGTTGTCGGTGGTCGAGCGCACGCGTGAAATTGGTCTGCTTCGAGCCGTCGGAATGTCCCGCAAGCAGATGAAGTCCTCCATCCGATGGGAATCGATGGTCATCGCGGTCTTTGGAGCCCTGTTGGGCCTAGCTCTTGGTGTGATCTTCGGTGTCAGCCTGCAAAAGGTCCTGCGTAACGAGGGCATCCAGCTGTTGGCTATCCCCTCGGGTCAGCTGATTGCATTCCTGATCGTTTCGGCATTGGTCGGCGTGCTGGCTGCACTTTGGCCGGCGAGGCGTGCCTCACGACTTAACGTGCTTGACGCCATCAGCAGCGAATAGCTCTAGGTGGCATGCATTCATTGGCACTACCCTTGGTTAGGGAGAAGGGAGCAACCATGGAATTCCACTCAGAGTTACCGCAACTCAACAGTCCAGTCTTGATTGCTGCCTTTGAGGGTTGGAATGACGGTGCCAACTCAGCGACTACGACAGTGAGGCATCTCTCTGATCAATGGGGTGCTCAGCTGTTGGCGACCATGGACCCCGAGTCCTACTACGACTTTCAAGTCCAACGCCCCATCATCAACATTGAGAGTAAAGGCGTGCGTAGCCTGACGTGGCCCACCACGAGCGTGAGCGTCGCCCATCTTGCGAATAGCTCCCATGATGCAGTTTTAGTCAATGGCATTGAACCGTCGATGCGCTGGCCTTCCTTTTGCTCGGAGTTACTAGACCTGGCTGACTCATTGGGAGTCCAACAAGTCATCGTTCTGGGGGCGCTCTTGGCAGCCACTCCGCACACTCGACCCGTTCCAATCACGGGGTTCGCCTCCGATGCGACCTTGGCGGACCGATTGGGATTTGAAACCACGACCTATGAGGGTCCGACGGGCATTGTAGGAGCGCTACAGAGCCAGGCTCAAGACGCTGGCTTCTCGGCTGTGTCTCTCTGGGCCCAAGTTCCTTATTACGTCGCCGAACCACCCTGCCCAAAGGCAACCCTTGCGCTGTTGGCCATGCTTGAGGACTTGGTCGATGTATCTATTGACCTAGGTGACTTGCCTGAAGACGCTCGGGCGTGGCAACGCGGTGCTGAGGAACTAGCAGCTGACGATCCAGATGTGGCTGAGTATGTCCAGCAACTCGAGGAAGTACGTGATGCGGCGGATTTGCCCGAAGCTTCCGGTGAGGCGATCGCTCGTGAATTCCAGCGTTACCTTCGCCGTCGCGACTCATAAACCTAACGCCAGATCAATACCCAACAGCGCATCAACGGCGCTAGCCATGTGCTGACCAGCCCCTGCAGACTCCCCTGTTGATGACACCCATTCATCCATCACCTGCAGCGCTAACGGGGAATTCAAGTCAGTGCGTAAGGCGCTGCGGATCCGACCAATGAATATGGATGCATCGGGAGCTGCAGCTCGGGCCACGGCTTCGCGCCACAGTGCAAGTTTGCTCGTTGCATCATTTAAGTGCTGCGGCGTCCATTCCCAGTCACTGCGATAATGCTGCGTGATCAAAGCCAGTCGAATGGCCATGGGGTCAGCGCCGGTCTGCCTAAATCGCGATACGAACTCGAGATTGCCCTTGGACTTACTCATCTTTTCGCCATCCAGGGCCACCATGCCCGTATGTGCGTAATGGGTAGCGAAGGGTTGGTCAGCCAACGCGTGGCCCAAAGCCGAGCACATGTGATGGTGTGGGAACGTCAGATCTGAGCCGCCACCCTGCAAATCAAAAGCCGTACCTAAACCACTAGCCGCAATGGCTACACACTCGATGTGCCAACCGGGACGACCCGATCCCAAGGACGTTTCCCAACGAGGATCGTCTCCACGGGCAGACATCCACAACAAGGGATCGAGAGCATCGCGCTTTCCAGGCCGTTGCGGGTCTCCCCCTCGTTCACCGAACACATCGATCATCGTTTCTCTGGCTAGGTCCGTCACCGCGGCGAAACCCGATGCGGTTGACAGGTCGAAGTACCAGTCTTGCTCAACTTGGTAGGCCGCATTGGCGTCCTTGAGCTGCTCAATGAGCTGCACGACATCGGGAATGGACTCCACCACTCCGATGTATTCATCTGGCGGGAGAACCCGCAATGCCTGCATATCCTCGCGGAAGCGTTGAATCTCGCGCTCAGCCAAGTCGGACCAGTGATCGCCCGTCATTAGAGCGCGCTCGAGTAGTGGATCGTCCACGTCAGTGACGTTTTGAACGTACCGAACCGGCAATCCAGCATCACGCACAGTTCGTTGGACCAAGTCGAACGCAACATAGGTGGACGCGTGGCCTAGATGCGCTGCGTCATATGGCGTGATGCCGCATACGTACATGCGGAACGTTTCGCCGTGAGCTACCTGACGAAGGAGATTGACCATCTCCCCTTGCGCGGTGTCAAAAATGAGAACGGGCTGCTCATCATCTCCAGGAACGACCGGAACAATCGGCTCAGCCCAACTCAACATGTCAACAGTCTACTGCCTTAGAAGGCAGGCCAAGGGATGGACGGCCACCGACTCGTAGGTTCAACAAAGTGCCCTTGTTGAAGCAAGTGCTCAATGCGCTCAACGGAAACGTCTAACTCAAAGGGCTCGAGGTGCGCTTTCAAACGAGTGCCGAGATCACCACCTACTAGCTGTTCCCGCAGGCGGTTCAAGGATGTGACTTCGTCTGTCGTGAGTGGTTGCCCAGCCCAGCCCCACAGCACGGTTCGCAATTTGTCTTCCACGTTGAAACACAATCCGTGGTCGACTCCAAAAAGATTGCCTTGCTGGTCGACCAGGATGTGTCCGCCCTTGCGATCAGAATTATTGGTGACGATGTCTAACAGGGCCATCTGCCGCAACCGAGCGTCGTTCTGGTGGATTAACTGCACTGGGCGGCCAAAATCATCACTAGCTTCCAAGACGGAAAGCCAGCCGGGTTGCTCCTCTTGGGATTCAATGATGTCGACGAGTTGGGTGTCAGAGACATCAATCCATCGTTGACACGAACCTTCGCCGAACGGGCCTTCCTCGCGCCAGATGGTTTCAGGAATCAGGACGGTCTCGTCATCGGATACTTTGGCGAAGGTTGCTGCTACCTCGTATGCGGCCACCTCTCGATGACCAAGAGTGCCATCCGGAAAATCCCACAACGGGCGTTCACCCATCACGGGCTTGTAGACACACTCAATCTGCTCACCGTCCAATTCCGCGATGCAAAATAGGGTGGCATTTGATGCTCCGCTCAAACGCCCCTCAACGGTCAACATCCCTTCGAGTAGCACCTGCGACACGATCACCGAATCGTGCGAGCCGTGCTTCTCAACATCACCGTCGGTAGCCATTGGCCCTCGGGCACACATGGCCCTCGCTATCTAGCGGCAAAGAGCACAATGGGCACGCAGGACGACCAGCACCAACCACAACCGTGGCTCGCCTGACGAAGGCCCGGCCTTCAAGTGGCGTGAGCCGAACGCGCAACAGATCAGGTCCGGCATCATCGTCATCTTCGTAGGGCTCGTCCGACTCTTCTTCAGTTTGTTCAAAAGCTTCGATAAGCACTAAACGCTCGTCTTCATCCCAGCCCAAAGACAGCGCCCCTACGCGAAATTCGTCATCAATCGGGGTTTCCAGCGGGGCTAGATCGTCGGGCAAGATTTGACCGGTCAGTTCGACCAGTTCCATGCGTTCGACTTCATCAAGCAGGACATCGAGGCGTTGGGCCAGTACCGCGACTTGCTGCTTTTCCAGCGAAACCGAGGTGACTCTCTTTCCACTGCGAGCTTGGAGAAAAAACACACGCTGCCCAGGCTCCCCAAGGGTTCCCACGACAAAACGATCCGGGTTGGTGTGGATGTGCAGTAAGCGAGCCATGGTTCTAGCCTAACGACCGTCGCCGGTTCCGCCACCGACAACTGCGTCCGATGCTGTGTCATCGGATTCAGTGGGTGGAGCGAAACTTGCGAAATCCCCCGAGGTGTCATTCATCCGGTGAACAAAGGGACGCTCGGGGGTGTACGTGACCACACTGACCGAACAGGGATTGACAACAATGCGTTGAAATTGGTCAAGGTGCAGACCCAGAGCATCAGCCAAAATCGCCTTGATGACATCCCCGTGACTAAAGACGGCATAAACCGAACGGTCTCCGAATTCTGCG
This sequence comes from Bifidobacterium breve, assembly GCA_945881995.1. Lineage (GTDB taxonomy): Bacteria > Actinomycetota > Actinomycetes > UBA12327 > UBA12327 > AcAMD-2. Next base: position 6,207 of record CAMCVY010000080.1, read on the forward strand.
TTGAACTCGCGAATAGCCTCAACGGCTCGGTTTTGCACATCGCGCAAGGATTCGCCCTCAGCACCAGGAAAAACCGCAGCGCTGGGGTGGCGCTGGACTACTTTCCACATGGGGTCATCGGTGAGCGACTTCAATTCCTTGCCCGTCCAGTCGCCGTATCGACACTCGACGATGCGCTCATCCATTCGAATGTTGGCATCTCGTCCCGCGAGCGCTCGCTGCGCGGTTTCCATGCACCGTTCAAGAGGGCTGCTGATTGCTGCCGCTAATTCCAGGCCGGCCAGTCGGCCAACCAAAGCGTCGGCTTGCTGTTGACCCACCTCATCGAGGAGGACTCCCGGCGTATGACCAGCCAGCACTCCCCCGGTGTTGGCAGTGCTACGCCCATGACGAACTAACAACACTGTGGCCATGGGTCAACTTTAGGTGCTAACCGCCTAATCCAACACTCCAGTAGCCAACAGGATCAACACCATCGACCCCAGGGCCACGCGATAGATAACGAACGGGAGGTAACTTCGGGTTCGTAGGTACTTCAGCAGCCAGCCAATCGTCACGTATCCAACGGCAAAAGCCACCAGAGTTGCCACCAATGTCTTGGGCAAGCCAGGAGAAGCGGCCAGCGACACATCGTTGAGCTGGGACACACCAGAGGCGAGTACTGCGGGAATGGCCAAGAGGAATGCATACCGCGTGGCCACATCTCGGCGGTAACCCCTGAAGAGCCCAACGCTAATGGTGGCACCGGAGCGTGATACCCCAGGAATCAATGCCAGCATTTGGCCGAGTCCATAAAGCAATGAATCCTTAAGGGTGAGGTCCCCGTCGAGCTTTTCGCCAACGTTGATTCGATCGGCAATTCCGAGAATGAGACCAAAAACAATCAGCATGATCGCAATCAACCACAAGCTTCTAAACGT
>CAMCVY010000081.1 GCA_945881995.1 Bifidobacterium breve
ACAGCGGTGATGGATTCCTACGTCGACATCACACCCATTGACGTGCTCGTTCCGTTCCGTGGCGGGTATCAACCCTTCTGGCTGGGACTCGGGACCTTGGCCGTCGACCTCATTTTGCTGGTTCTGCTGACGACGTTTATTAGGGCTCGCGTGCCAGAAAAGACCTGGCGCGTCTTCCACGTTCTGTCTTACGCAGGCTGGGCGATGTCTCTCTTCCACGCGTTTGGCACCGGCACCGATGCACGGACCTCGTGGGGCCTGAGCATCATCATCGGCTCGGCTGTTGTGGGCGTAAGCGCTTCGCTCTGGCGCTTGTACATCGTCTTGAGTGGCGCGAACACGATCGGTTCGCCACCCGTTGCCGGGCACGATGCGCACAAGGGCGAGGTGTCGTTGTCGTGAAGACCCTGACCTTTGGCGCAACGCATGAACCCGTGCTTCTTGCAGGTATAGGCAATCCCAATGTATTTGAAGGATCCATGACGTTGGCCGATCATCGAGCCCTTCACGGATCACCTCTTCCTGCCGGTCGACGAACCAAACGTAGTGTCGAGGGTGTCATCGGTGCTTTACAGCGCGATGGGGTTCGAGGGCGAGGTGGTGCAAACTTCCCCTTCGCCATCAAGCTGCAATCCATCGTGGACCAACGCAAGAAGCCCATCATCGTGGTTAATGCCGCAGAAGGAGAACCAGCTTCTGCAAAGGATCTGGGCCTACTGAGTAGAAACCCACACCTGATACTCGATGGCGCAATTTCGGTTGCCCGTCTAGTGGGTGGGAGCGAAGTGATCATTTGGCTGCACCATGGGTCTGCGGCCTTGGGCGTGCTGCGCCGCGCCATCGATGAACGCGTGCAAGAGGTCGGCGACATCAGTATCAAGGTGGCTCAAGCGCCAGATCGATTCGTCTCTGGTCAAGTCACCAGCGTCGTCCAGGGCCTGTCCGGCGGAATTGCCTTGCCTTATGTTCTCAAAGAACAGCCCAGCGTCAAAGGCGTGAACGGAAGGCCGACACTTATTTCCAATGCCGAGACCTACGCCCTGGTTGCCACCACGCTCCAGCACGGTGCGGACAGCGCCGGACACTTACTGACCACCATCATGGATGCTGCAGGCAATCGAACCATCATCGAAACGATTCGCGGAACGTCCGTTTCCGCAGTGCTTTCGGCCGCCGGGGTTTCAGTAACGAACGAACCGATCCTCGTGGGCGGGTACGCCGGTTCGTGGCTCACGGCCGATCGATTGTCCGCCGCTGTTGTTGACTCGATAGTGGCAACAGAACCTGATATTCGACTCGGTGTTGCACTGTTTGCCGTTGCGGACCCGACTTGGTGCCCAGTGGCGTTGACCGCACGCATCGTCGCGTGGCTGGCCAGTCAATCTGCTGGCCAATGCGGTCCGTGTGCGTTCGGCTTGCCAGCTACCGCTGAGGCGTTGACTCGACTCGCTCAAGGGGTGGGCTCTTCCACCGACCGAGACCACCTCGTGCGGTGGTTACCGATGCTGACTGGCCGCGGAGCGTGCGCCCATCCAGACGGCGTAGTGGGTCTCGTGCGCGCTACCGGTGAGTCGTTTGCCAACCACCTGTGGGACCACGTCAACCAAGTTCCGTGCACGTCGGTTCGCGCGACGTATCCTTGGCCATCCTTGGAGATGCCTGTGCCGGTGTCAGCGTGAGGAAATTAGTCGTTGATTGGATTGCCTGCGATGGACACGCGCTGTGTGCCCTTGCTGCGCCCGAACTCATCGATCTCGATGATTGGGGTTACCCGATAGTGCACGCCATTCCTGACGACAACGCATCCCTCCTGCTAGCGCGAGCAGCAGTCGAAGCGTGTCCTGTCATGGCATTGCGAATCGAAAAGTCAAAGTAAAGCTAGTTCAAAGCTTGAAGCCGATTGACGAGCTCGTCTGCTGATGACACATCCAGCAACAACGTTTCTAGAAGTTCGCGGGTGCCTTTGGTGGGATCGTTCGTGGGAATGCGTTGCAACAACTCATGCTCGGGCAGTTCGAAGACGATGGAATCCCAAGATGCGGCGAAAATGCGGTCTCCCCACCGTCGAATACATTCGCCTCTAAACCAAGCGCGGGTATCGTCCGGTGGTTGTGAAACAGCTTGACGCGATTGATCGGCTGTGATCAAGGTTTTCATCTGTCCTTGTGCTACTAACCGGTGATAGATGCCCTTTTCCGGACGAATATCGCTGTATTGCAGGTCGAGCATCCCCAATTTGGGCTCATCCCACTCCACCTGGTCGCGGTCTCGATAGGCCAGCATCAGCCGTAACTTCGCTACCCAGTCGAGGCGATCGCTCAAGCCCATTGGATCCGTTGCCAACGCGTCAAGGCACTCCCGCCACAGACTGATCACCTGGGCCGTTTGGTCATCATCGGTGGGGTTCGGTGACAGCCACTGTTCAACGGCGTCTAGATACATGTACTGGACATCGATGGCTGTCACCTTGCGCCCGTCTGTTAGTTGCACGAGGTGCTTAAGGCTCCAGTCATGGGAAACGGACCGAATCTCACCCACCGGGGCGCGCAATTCCGGCACGTTGGCCATGGCACCGGCTTCAACCAGCCCTAGGACCAAAGAGGTCATACCGAGTTTTAGGAACGTTGAGTACTCCGACAAATTTGCATCACCCACGATGACGTGAAATCTGCGGTACAACTCTGGGTCAGCATGTGGTTCGTCGCGAGTGTTAATGATGGGGCGCTTGAGAGTGGTTTCAAGACCGACTTCGGCTTCCATAAAGTCGGCGCGTTGACTGATTTGAAATCCCGCGTGACGCCCCTCTTGACCAATGCCAACCCGACCCGATCCGGTGATGATCTGGCGTGTGACAAAGAACGGCGTGAGGCAGCGCACGATGGATCCAAAGGCCACATCACGGCGCATCAAGTAGTTCTCGTGCGTGCCGTAGGAGGCACCCTTGTTATCGGTGTTGTTTTTATACAAGTTGATGGGCAAGGCCCCAGGAGCAGCATTGGCACGCTGCATGGCCGAAAGCATCACGTGCTCCCCCGCCTTTTCCCAAATCACTGCATCAAGCGGGTTGGTCACTTCTGGCGTGGAGTACTCAGGGTGGGCATGGTCGACATACAAGCGTGCGCCATTAGTCAAGATCACGTTCAACAGGCCAGGATCTTCATACGTGCCCTCGATCGATTCGCGAAGAGCCGGTGGCAATTCCACACCGCGTGCATCATCAAGCGGGTGTTCTTGTTCGAAATCCCAACGCGTAGTTGCGCCCTGCAGCTGGGCCACACCGTAGGAATTAACGATTTGTGCCGACAGGTTCATGGAATTGGCATGCGGATGACCCGGCACGGAAATTCCATATTCCACTTCCGTGCCCATGATGCGTCGCACAGTCATGGTGTCAACCTACTGTCGGTGGGGACAGACACCGGCGCTTAGAGGTACTGTCCAGTATTAGCGATCGTTTCAATGGATCGTCCTGGTTCGGTGCCTTGCTTACCGTGCGTCAGGGTCCGGATGAACACGATGCGTTCGCCCTTCTTGCCGGAAATGCGGGCCCAGTCGTCGGGGTTCGTGGTGTTGGGTAGATCCTCGTTTTCCCGGAACTCATCGAGCAAAGCTGCTTGAAGGTGTGATATCCGGATTCCTCGACTGTTGCTGTCCAGAAAATCCTTAATGGCCATTTTCTTGGCTCGGTCGACAATGTTTTGGATCATGGCACCAGAGTTGAAATCCTTGAAATACAAGATTTCCTTGTCCCCGTTGGCATAGGTGACTTCCAGAAAGCGATTTTCATCACTCTCTGCGTACATCAGTTCAACGGTTCGCTGAATCATGGACGTCACGGTCGCAGCTGGGTCATTTCCATGTTCTGCCAAATCCTCGGCGTGCAGAGGTAGGTCAGCCGTTACGTACTTACTGAAGATATCGCGGGCGCCCTCAGCGTCTGGACGTTCAATCTTGATCTTTACGTCGAGGCGGCCAGGCCGCAGAATGGCCGGGTCGATCATGTCTTCGCGGTTGGAAGCACCGATCACGATTACGTTCTCTAGGCTCTCAACACCATCAATCTCACTGAGAAGTTGTGGAACGATGGTATTTTCCACATCTGAAGAAACACCGGTTCCGCGCGTGCGGAAGAGGGAATCCATTTCGTCAAAGAACACGATCACCGGCGTGCCCTCGCTAGCCTTTTCACGTGCGCGCTGAAACACCAAACGAATGTGACGTTCGGTCTCACCCACATATTTGTTGAGCAACTCCGGGCCCTTGATGTTCAAGAAGTAGCTCTTGCCGCCGGGTTGACCGGTGGCTTCTGCAACCTTGTTGGCCAGCGAATGCGCAACGGCCTTGGCGATCAACGTCTTTCCACACCCGGGCGGTCCGTACAACAAGATGCCTTTGGGCGGACGTAACTTGTGTTCGGCGAAAAGGTCAGGATGCAGATATGGCAATTCCACGGCATCGCGAATCAGGTCAATCTGGTTACCAAGACCACCGATGTCCTCGTACTGGATATCGGGGACTTCCTCGAGAACAAGTTCCTCGACCTCAGACTTGGGGATACGTTCGAGGACGAAGCCCGATCGACTGTCCAACAGCAGGGAATCCCCAGCCCGCACAACGCCCTTGAGTAACGGGTCAGCTAGGCGAACTACTCGCTCATCGTCAGAATGGCCAACGACCAGAGCGCGCTCGCCGTCCTCAAGAAGTTCTTTGAGCACGACAATTTCGCCTACTTTTTCAAACGATAGGGCCTTCACCACGTTCATCGCTTCGTTCAAGATGACCTCTTGCCCAGGTTCAAGCAATGAAACATCCACGTCAGGGCTGGCAACAATGCGCATCTTGCGCCCATTGGCGAACACGTCCACCGTCGAGTCGTCGTTAGCACCAATAAAGATGGCAAAGCCGGAGGGCGGCTGAGCGAGCTGATCAATCTCGGTCTTGAGAGTGACAATCTGTTCGCGTGCTTGTTGCAGGGTTGATACCAACCGTCGGTTTTGGGCGCTTAACGATGCAATGTCTGCCGCTACATCACGATCGGTTACAGCGGGAGGATCGACCCTGGTGACGTACCGCCGATTCTCTGGGGTGGAGCCCTCGTCAGAGGTAGTCATGTCTTTTGCCTCCTGGAGCAGATGTTCTACCTTGATCTAACTCCCCTTTTGGTCTTTGCGCCACAGTTTGGTCCGCCGTGTCCGAGGTCAACTCCAGATCTGGGGGGTCAAGCGCAATGAGTGCGTGATTGTTAGGCTGAAGTGGATAAACCTCGTGAAGGAGTGACTCATCAGTTCCGAATCGATCAATGCAGCTGAAACCACTCTTGAAGTATGGATTGACCAAGAGTTGTGCACTGGAGATGGACTGTGCGTGCAATACGCACGGCCAGTGTTTGAAATGGACCTGGACGGGTTGGCCTACGTCAAGGATGAGGCCGACGAATTACTCCTTGAACCCGGTGCTCGCACTCGCGTCCCTCTCGACCTCGTTACCGATGTCATTGCCTCGGCTAAGGAATGCCCAGGGAATTGCATTCACGTGGCCCGCATCAGCGATGGCAAAGAAATCGCCGGCCCCGACGCCTCCTAGTTATTAACCCTTAGCGGGTCGGCGTCGTCTCGGTGGCGCAGCAATTCCTGGGGCCATGCGTCGAGTTTGAACCAGGAATCCCGTGTGGCCGATCATGCGGTGATCGGGGCGCACGGCTAGACCCTCGACGTGCCAAGAACGAACCATCGTTTCAGTGCTGACCGGCTCAGTGAATTCACCGTGTGCACGCAAGGCCTCAACCACCGTTGACATCTGTGTCGTTGTGGCAACATAGATCACCAAGACTCCGCCAGGAATGAGGACTGAGGCAACCGCGTCAATGCACTCCCATGGTGCCAACATGTCGAGCACCACACGGTCAACACCAGCGGCTGCTTCGCTTTCAGGTAGTGACTCCACAAGATCACCAGTGGTGAGGCTCCAGGTCGCTTGCGCTTCCCCAAAGAACTTCAAGACGTTGGCTGCGGCGATTTCAGCGAAGTCTTCACGTCGTTCGAAGGAGAACAAGCGCCCATTCGGACCGATCGCGCGAAGGAGTGAACAGCTCAAGGCTCCCGAACCGGCACCGGCTTCGAGCACGCGGGCCCCGGGAAAAACATCCGCAACACTGATAATTGCTGCGGAGTCCTTGGGGTAAATCACCGTCGCGCCACGAGGCATTGACAGGACGAAATCCATCAACAACGGGCGAAGGGCGAGATAGGGAACCTTGCGGTCGCTATAAACGACACACCCTTCGGGGGATCCGATGAGATCGTCATGACCGATTGAGCCACGGTGCGTATGAAAACGCTTTCCTTCTTCAAGAACGATGGTGTGGTGCTTTCCCCTGTCGTCAGTCAACTGCACTGATTCGCCGACCCGAAGCGGTCGCTGGACGGTGGGAAGTTCACTCATAAAACCCAAGGTTAGTGCGATCCTTTTTCCCCTTGCGCGCAGTCTCCATCCTGGTTTCCACATCAGCAACGACGAGCACACCCACCAACTGCCCCGCGGAATCGCGCACCAAGAAGTCCTGCTGGGCCTTAGTACGAAGATCAGCAAGCATTGCCTCTCCGACTAGGTCGTATGCAACCACTGATCGATCGTCGACTCTGCGAGCAACTGAGGCAACGTCGACCCAAGGGCGTCGGTCGATAGGCACGGCAGTAACTGCTTGTTCATTGACGATCCCGACCACCTCTCCAGATGAGTCAGTGGTGACGATGGAACGCGCATTAGCGGCGAACACCTGATTCATGGCCACGGCCAACGGCGTATCTGCTTGGACGCTGACGAAAGGTCTGACGAAATCTGCTACCGACAAGGTAGGAACGGTGGCCGCCATACGCTCCTGAACCAACGTGGCCGAAGACCCAGTCCATACAAAGCCTGCAATCAGTGCGCACCACACGACAGTGATGATGCTCGGATTATTACCGCTGAGCACTGCAAGCCCAAAGGGCAAGGCAACGATGATCAGTGACACCACGCGCCCAGCCCAGCAAGCCACGATCGTCGATCGGTGCGCGTTCCCCGTGATCCCCCACAGCACAGCCC